>DYEX01000076.1 GCA_020725525.1 Desulfovirgula sp. | reverse complement strand
TTTTTTTGGGGGTGAACGATTTTGGAGTTAGTTTTTGCCGCTTTTTCCGGCGGCCTGGCCGGCAGTTACGCCGGTGCTCTCTCGTACCGGCTTTTGCGGGGCGAACCTGCCCGGCGGGAGTCCCGCTGCCCGGTGTGCTCCCACAGGCTGGGTCTTATCGACCAGGTGCCCGTTTTGAGCTACCTGGCCCTGCGGGGCCGGTGCCGGTACTGCGGGTCAAAGGTCAGCCCGCGCTACATAGCCGTGGAGATCGCGGGCGCCGTCCTGGCCGCGCTGGCCTGGCTGAAGTACGGTCCGGGCGTATCCTGGCTGGCATTCCTGGTGCTGGAGTCCTTCCTGCTGGCCGCCGTCCTGACCGACCTGGAATCGCTCACGATCCCGGACGGGATCTGCTTCAGGACAGCACTCGCCGGGGTGGTCTTCGCCGTTGCCCGGCACGCCCTGCCGGAAGCCCTGGCCGGGGCCGCGGTCGCCGGCCTCCCTCTGCTGACCTTGGCGCTGGTCAGGCCGGAGGGCATGGGCGGGGGTGACGTGAAGCTGGCCGCCGCGGCGGGGCTGTTCCTGGGACCGCTGGGCGCGGCGTACGCGATGCTGCTCGCCTCGGTGGGAGCGGTCCTGTTCGGCCTTTTGCGGCGCGCTGTAAGGAAAGTGCCGTTTAAAGAAGTATTCCCCTTCGGGCCGTTCCTGGCCGGGGGGTTCATTTTCATGGGGGTGGTTTTATGAGCGAATTGGTGGTGATCGGCAGCCCGGCAGACACGTCCATGAGGGGTTATAAAGCCGTCTCCGCGCTGAACTGGGAGGCGGCCGCCGACCTTGCGGGGAGAGAAGCGGTCGTGCTGGTCTCCCCGGCGAGCTGGGACGAAGAGAAGGCCGGCGAGCTTGCCCGGCGCGGCGTCAAAGTAGTGAAGATGGAACCGGGGTGGGAGGAAGAGTTGGGCAGATTAGCCGTGTGGAGGCAGTCGGTGGTATCGGTCACCGGCGGGAGCGGGAGCGGCAGGACGCTCGTCGCCGTGCTCCTGGCCCTCGCCGCCCGCCGGGCGGGGCTGTCGGTGCTGGTGGCTGACCTGAACGCGGGGTACGGGGGAGGCGACCTCTCGTTTTACTTCGACCTGCCCCAGGTGCCGAACTGGAACACGTTCCTGGCCGGGGAAGAACTGGAAGACTGCCTGGTGAGGGCCGGGTCTTTCAGCGCGCTCCAGGTTCCGCCGGTGCCGGTCGGCATACCCGGCGACGCGGTGGAGAGGATGCTGCGCTGCGCCAGGGAGACGTTCGACCTGGTGGTGCTCGATCTCCCCGCCGGGAGCCCCGGGGTGCTGTCGGATTCTTTCCCGCGCTCGGCGCAGTACACGGTACGGGTCTCGGACGGGCGGGAAGACGGCGGGGAAAACGTCGTGCTCAACGACCGCTGGGGCGGCATCAGAAAGGCCGACGTGCCTCATATAGACGCGCTGGCGAAGCTGGAGACGGTGGGCGGCTGGCGCGGCCTGGACGGGGTGAGGGGGCTGCCGGACACGGCGGACAGGCTGATGAAGAAAATTTTCGGGGGTGTGCGCCGTGGGTGATTTCGCGGTTGCCAGTGCCGCCGGGGAGTTGACCAGGGCCGGTTACGCCCTTGCGGTCTTCATGCTGGGCGGCGCCGCGGCCGGTGTGACGGTATGGCGGCTGGCCCCACTGCCGGAAGAGCTCCGCCTCGCGGCGGGGGTAACGGTTTTCTCCGTCCTGGCCGTTTCGGGTGCCGTTGTTTTCAGAAGAAAAGTAGTACGTGCCGTTTCCGCCGCAGTCGAGGAAAGCGCAGCCGCGGACAGGGCGGAGGTGGAAGAGTTAAGGGCGGCCCTGGAAGCTTCCGCCCGGGAAGCCCTGGACTTAAGGAGACGCCTGGACGAACTCGACTTCGATGCGGTGCTGGAGGCCCTGGACGGGAAGGTCCGGGCCGTGAGGCAGGCGGCGGAAGGCCTCCGCGGGCAGAAGGATTCCAGGCTGGCGGAACTGGAGAAGGAGAACGCGGACCTCAGGGAAAAACTCCAGCGGGCGATGGCCGCCCTGAAGGGGGAGCTGTAGGTTGACCGGAGAATTCTTTCTCTGCTACCAGCCCATCGTGCTGCTCCGCTCCGGCCGCCTGCTGGGGTGCGAGGCACTGCTGCGGAGTCCCGCCGGCATCTCTCCCCACAAGCTCATCCGCCAGGCGAGGCTGGCGGGGGCGATTCCGGTGTGGGAGCTGCGGATACTGGAACGCGCCGCCGGGGAGGCGTTTGAGGGCAAACTGTTCTTCAACCTGACGCCGGAGGCGTTCACCGACCCTGCCTTTCCGCTGCAGGCGGCGCGGTTGCTCGAAAGCCGCGGGCTTTCCCCCGCGTCGGTGTGCGTGGAGATACCGGAGTCCGCGCTGTACGACGCGGACGTTTACCGGGGATCGGTGCTGCGCTGGTCCGGGTGCGGCTTTTTTTTGGCGCTGGACGACTTCGGCTCCGGCGGGGCGAACATCAACCTGGTCCTGTGTGAGAAGCCGGACTACTGCAAGATCGACAGGGCGCTCCTGTACGGGGTGAGCAGGGACCCGGCTGTACGGAAGACGCTGTGTTCTGTGGTCGAGATGCTGTCCGTAAACGGCGTTGTCCCGATACTTGAAGGGGTGGAACTGCCCGAAGACCTCGCGTGGCTGCGGGCCACGGGCTGGAACGTCGGGGTGCAGGGCTTCGCGGTGGGGCGTCCGCGCAGAAAAGAAGGGAAATTCCTGCCGGAGGAGTAGTTTTTTTTTGGGTGATTAAAGTGTTTCGAAGAACCAGGAAAGCAGGGTTGTTCCGGCTAGCAGTTCTGACCATAGTTGTGCTTTTGTCGTTTTTCCTTTCCTTTCAAGACGCTTCAGCGGCCGCGGAAGTAAACGTTTTTGTGTGCGGCAGGCAGGTGGAATTTCCAGACCAGCGGCCTTTTCTCGACGTGGAAACGAACCGCGTTTACGTACCCCTGCGCTTTGTTTCCGAGGCCCTCGGGGCGGATGTGGGCTGGGACGGCAGTGCGGCCATTGTTTCAGTGGGATCCGTGACGGTCTGGATGCCTGCGGGCCGGCGCGAGGTGCTGGTGAAGGAAAAAGGTACTGTTCTGATTATTCCCCTCGACGCCCCGGCCATTGTCTTGAACGGCCGGACGGTCGTACCCTTGAGGTTCGTGTCCGAAGCGCTCGGGTGCCGTGTTACCTGGGATGCCGGGATGGTCGGCATAGTGCCGGACCTGCTGCGGCTCCCGGGAAATGCAGAACCGCTGGACAGAAGCAGGCCGGTACTTTACGGTGACGGCTACAGGTACCGGTTTTCCCTGGTGGAACCGCGTGCGGGCAGCGTTGCGGCCAGGACGCGGCTGGGGGTAGTAGGTTCGGTCGAGCCGGATAGCTTCGCTAAGCTCGCCTGGAAGGTGAGCAGGGGGGACGAAGAGACGTGGCATCTGTTCCCGCTTGCGCCAGACGGCAGGTTCTCCGTGGATGTCTGGCTGCCTTTCGGCCCGGGCGAATACACGGTGGGCCTTCTCGGTGTAACCAGGGAAAAAGCAATAGAAAACGGGTACGAATGGCAGGGGGCAGTTCTTGCGGAGTTTAAAGCGGTCAACTCCGGTCCGGACGTTCGTTTCCTGGCCCCGCTGAACGGCGTGGACTGGGACGACCCGGCAGTGTTGCGCCTCGCGGGGGAGCTGGCGGAAGGGAAGTCCTCTGACATGGAAAAAATCCTGGCCGTCCACGACTGGGTCGCCCGAAACATTACCTATGATGTAAAAAGCTACCTCTCCGGCGATATCCCCAACTGGAAGGCTTCCGACGTACTGAGGGCACGGGTTGGCGTATGCGAGCACTACAGCAGGCTCGCGGCGGCCCTGTTGAGGGCGATAGGTATCCCAGCTAAGGTTGTCCACGGCTACGCCCGGCGGGAGACGGAAACCTGGCAGGACGTTCTTAGAGGGGGACCAAACCACGCCTGGAACGAGGTCTTTGTAGGCGGCAGGTGGCTTACGATGGACGTTACGTGGGACGCTGGTTTCATCGAGGGTGACCGCTTCGTGCCGTTTTTCTCGCGGAAGTATTTCGACCCCGACCCGGAGGCATTCGCCCGGACGCACCGGAAAACGGGAGATAAGTATTGAGGGAAACCCTCCCAAAAAGGAAAGACGTGCCGTATTACTTATGTTAGAAGGAACCCCCACCAAAGGCAAACCCGGCGAAAGCCGGGGGCGCAAAACCAAGGGACCTGAAGCGGTTGATCCGCTAAGGCAGCCCGGCTGCTGGGAAAAGGAAAGTAAGTTTTCCCCGGTGGCCGGCTGCCTTAGATAAGGAGGTGGTTACCGGGCAAATTAAGCGAAGCAATTTTTTGGAGGAGAGGGAAGTTAAAAGGAGGCGATGATTTTGAACAGGAAACTCATGTGCGTTATCCTCACATTGTGCCTGGTATTGGCGCTGGCCTTCCCCGCACTGGCGGAAGAGACCCAGGTGCAGGTCCAGCCCCAACCACAAGACCAGGTAACTGTAACTGACAGCGTATACCACAACCTGCCGGCGGACTTGGTGACGATGGTTAACGGGTTAAACCTGGAACAGCTTAAGGAACTGGCAGTGCTGGTTCACCAGAGAATCAGGGAACAGAACCAGCTCAACAAGTCCAAGATCGAATTTGCAGGTGTGGTGACCGCCGTTTACGGCGACACCTTTACCGTGGCGAAGGGCGGGAAAAACAGCGGTATTACCGCGACCTTTACCATTACACCGCAGACAGTCATCAAAGGTGAGGGGACGCTGAAAGGGACGACGGAAATCAAGCAGGGGATGATGGTCAAAGTCAGGGCTACCGCCGATAAGCAGGCGCTGG
>DYEX01000075.1 GCA_020725525.1 Desulfovirgula sp. | reverse complement strand
TTGATTTTTTGGTGGTCTCGGTAAACCTCCCGGACCAGCTTCAAGTGCTCCTGGATCAGGAAGATGCTCCTTTTCAGGATGCGGGCCATGAGCTGCGGAGGCAATCCAAAAAGGTACATGATGAGAACGGACTCGAAGGTGCCTACATAGTTATCCACGGCACGGGGCGAGTGGTGGGTTATACGGGCGATTTCCGTCACGTTATACCCCTCGAGGTGCAGTCCTACGATTACATCCTTGTGAGTTATACTTCTGCCGGCGTCCAGGACGGTACCCGGGGTTGGAACGACAATGTTGTGCTCCCTTTGAAAACTGCGGATTAGCTCGGAAATGCGAGCGGAACTAATCTGGAAAATCCACTGCAGGTCCATCAGGGTCAAGAGGCCGTTCTGCCGGTAGGCCTCGAAGCACACCCGGATAATCCGCTTTTTCAAGATTTCCAGGTATTCGGGCACGGTGTCCGGCAGGTTGTTCAATTCCTCCTGGGTCCAGACAGTGATGGTTACCGGCGCCAGCTGGCGAAAACGGGTGGCCGTGTCTTCGGATAGACGGGCGCTGACATGGGTTGCCACCAGCGGCATCTTACCGCTTATCAGAACGTTGGTACGGGGACAGCAGATGTTGCGCAAGGTGATAACCTCTTCAACCAATTGACGGGCCACTGTCGGCCCGAGGCCGGCCTCCCGGATTACATACTCCGTGAGTTCCTTGAGAACATGGCCCGGGGCCATGAGATCGGGTTCTGCCAAACGTTCGGTGGGCAGTGCCGGGCGGATCTTTTCGATCATCCGTTTCCAGAAGGCTGCATCAGCCGGATCGTAGGCTAAACGCGTGTGGCACAACTGATCGGCATAGGACTCCGGCCCTTTTCTACGAACCAGGGACCAGGGGTCGATAAGCCGTAGAACGTCAGTCTTTTTTGCTTTGGGAAAGCAGTTGCGATACTTTGCAAGGCATTCCTGAACGACCCGGCTTCGGGCCTCGGAGAAGTCCCCGCCGGCCAGGATTGGTTTCAGGTAGTCGGGTCGAAACAGGGGCAGTCTGGCACCCCGCGGACCCCGGCATATGTAAAGTTCAAAAGGTTGAACCCGGTCGATAGCCAGGGCGGCTTCCGCCTCGTTCATCCGGCGGTTGATCTCCTTCACCAGGAGATGCGCCACCAGGGACTCCTTGCCAAAGTCGTACTTTCGGGCCAGGTACTGTACCTGGTAGTTCTCCAGGGTACGGTCCAGCAGGGGGCGGTAAATCTCGTGGCGATTCATCGCTTTACCCCCGGCAGGTTTTTTTTAATCTCTTCCTCGTGCACCTGGAAGACCTTGCGCAGGTGATGCAACCGGAAGGCGTACTCCGGGCCGGAGTACTCACGCAGGAGTTCCAGGTAAGTGTTTACGAGCTTCATGGACCGGCCGGTGATCCGGCGGATCATGGGTGCGGTAAGGCCCCGTTCGGACAGCACCAGTACCGTGGCAAACTCCTTGATGTAGTTCTCTATGGCCTCGTAGGAATGTCCGGTACGGGAAACTATCTCAGTCTCGGTGTGCATCTCCAGGTACAGCCGGATGATATTCCGGCGGTGGGTAATACCCCGTCCGATGTCGCACTCCGCACCCCGCAGAGGTATGACCACCTGCGGGTTAGCCCGCACCAGCCGGGCGATGGCCTCCGGGTGCAGACCCAGAAGATAGCCCATGTCGGCGTAGGTAAGGTAACCCCCGCCCTGTTTGGCCTGGGTGGCGCAACGCACCACTTTTTCAAGCTTGATTCCACTCAGGCGGTTTACGTCCCGGTCAACGTCCGGCGGCGGTAAATCAGCCGGGTCGTAGAGGGTAAGAGTAACCGGCACCAGCCGGCAGGCCTCCAGGGGCTTCCCGGCCGGCTCAGTGCTGGCCACCGCCCAGTACACGACGTCGCCGGCGGGTCGGTTGGCGGAGAGGGTAGCCAAAAGCCCAAGGGTCTCTTCTTTGACAGCCCGGAGCTTGACCGGGGAGAGGGCAAAGTCTGTTTCCAACTCCCCCCGGAAGGTGCTCCAGTCACCAGTGTTTGGGGCGGTTCCGGGCTCGTCCAGTACAGGCTTAAGACGCCTCGCCGGGGTGGCCTTAATGAGGGTTACCCAACTGGCCTCTTCAGGCCCCTGCGGCTGAAACTCTCCGGCCATAACCAGCTTGGCTACCCAAGAGAACCGTGCAAGAATATCGCGGAAGCACTGCTGGGAAAGGGCAGCAGTGCGCCGGAGATCAGTGGAATTCTGTCCTTGCAGGTACCTTTCCAGAATCCAGGCGGAACGCAGTTGCCCACCCTGTTCCCTCTCAGCACGGGAAAGCCCGGCTATGGGCGCCCAGATACCTTCCGACCGCACCTTTTGCAGGCGGCTGCGAAGGGAAGTGGGTGTGATATTGCAAAGAAGGGTTAGCTGTTTGGAACTTAAAAGAGCATCCTGCTGGTGGGCCTCCTCGATCAGTCTTAAGAGACGTCCCAGTTGCATGGTAGAAAGCCCGAACTCCAATTCCAGTTCCAGATCCTCAGTATCGTAAGGGGTTAGCCTGATCTGTTTGGGAGTCTTGTGGCGTCGTGAAAAGGATTCCCGGCCTGCCAGAGCTTCGAGGAGGATCTGGTTGGGTCCTCGTACCTCTGACTGAGAGAGAATCCACTTGCTCACGCGATGTCCCAGTAACCGGGCCTCAGTCACGCTCATCCCCAGTTCGTTAGCGAACTGTACGGCAAGCAGGCTTTCCAGGGTTTTCTTACGGGCAGAGGCAACTTGATACTTCAGGCGTTGCCGGTATTCCTTGGCTCGTCCCACGGTTTTTGCCTCCTTAAGATACCTTTAAGCCGGCCTCGTCGCAGGCTGTACCTGGCCAAGGATTCCCTGCCCCGAGTTGAGATTGCCAGGTCATTTAAATCGTCGATGACCACCTGGGCTCGCTGCAGAGGCTGCCAATCACTGACCAGCATCCGAAACTCTTTCAAGCGATCCTTATCATATTGACCAAGTACACTTACGGTTACCCG
>DYEX01000074.1 GCA_020725525.1 Desulfovirgula sp. | reverse complement strand
TGTAGTGGTACGTCACCCTTTTGTGCCCTGAAACCCTTGGGGCGCAAGGGATGGGAGATATTGCCTTTCAAACTCGGGCTAGAGTTTCGAACACCTATACCATCTTTTAAATTATCTTGTTCTAAAAGATGCCCGCTATTTTTCACGGTTTTCCAGGTCAAAAAGGCTCCCTCCCTTAAATTATCCTGAAGAAATATTACCACCATTCTTTCAATCTCCTTCCTTAACTTTAGCCATTATTTTATAAATTTTGTATATAGTATTAACCCTGTACGGGTTGATAACCTAAACCTATTGCTCCTAACTCTTTGTAGGGCTCAGAAGGATCTCCCTATACCAAAATTGAATATTTACTGCAATATTTCCCGGGAAGCCCTTTGCCGCCGCGACAGGTGGGACGTGGACGTTGTACGGGAACACCTGGGCATCACGGCGGAAGGGCATAAGTGCTACTCATACACCGGCAATCAGTGGCGGCTCAAAGTGACTCGCGCCATTGATGTGGCTACGGTGGGAAAAATTCTGTTTGCGCCACGGTTGGGCATCCAGGAAAGCTTCGAACAGGCCGTACCCTTGCGGCCCCTTGGACGACCATGGCTTCGTGCGGACCTGGGTGGAACTGCACTCCTCGGTAGATGTGGCCCGATAACCCGGCTTTTTTTGTTTTTCGCTGTTTTTCAACAAAAAAAGACATTTTTTAACAAGGAGATTGTGAGTTTGATATCGAAAGCCTTCTATAATCAATGGGTTTATCTAAAAATTTTTAGACAGTACAAATGTTCATGGCCTTTAAAAAGGACGGGCTTCGCCCGTTCCGCCCGGCTGCGGGCCGGATTAAAATCCTGCCCTCGCTGGCGGCTGGTCTCCCTGCTCAGGAAATATTAGGAGGTTTTAAGTATGGTGGAGCAGCAAAAAGACGGTTGTGTGAAGCCCGCTCGTGGACTGCTTGTACCCGAGGAGGAAGACGGTGTCCGGGAAACCGGGGCCAAAGAAACGAGGGAGGAAAAGAAAATGCTGGCCAAAGTGGGCAAAGAAGCCATTGATTTCGAGGCGAACGCTTATGTGGAAGGTGAAGGTTTTAAAACCGTTAAGCTGTCCGACTACAGGGGAAAGTGGATCGTCCTCTGTTTTTACCCCGGGGATTTCACTTTTGTTTGACCGACGGAACTAGCGGCGGTCGCCGCCAGGTATGAAGAGCTGAAGGCACTGGGAGTAGAGGTTTTAGCGGTGAGCACGGACAGCCGCTTCGTCCACAAAATCTGGCAAGAGCAGGAATTATCAAAGATGGTGAAGGGCGGTGTGCCCTTCCCCATGGTGTCGGATGCAGGGGGGAAGATCGGCGCTGCTTACGGTGTATATAACGAAGAGGCAGGCGTGGACATCCGCGGGCGATTCATTATTGACCCTGACTTTGTCATCCGGGCGATGGAGGTGTTGACCCCTGAGGTGGGGCGCAATCCTGACGAACTGATCAGGCAGATAAAAGCTTTTCAGCATGTGCGGGCTACCGGCGAGGTAACACCTTCCGGTTGGCAGCCGGGGCAGGTCACGCTTAAGCCCGGTCCGTCACTGGTCGGCAGAGTATGGGAGGTGTGGAAGCCTTAAACGGCGCAGAGCTGTACGTTTGACCATAATTTTTAGTGCAGCAAATACACTTATAAATAAATACTTGACTAATTGCCTTCCTGTTGGAAGAATAACAATAATCGGGCAGGGTTTTCTGAGGTTTTACCTGTAGAGGTTGAGTCCCCGTGTCATACCGGGGACTTAAAACTTACTGGAGGGAGAGAATTAATTTGTTGCAGGATAAAACCACGACTGTAAAAAATCTCCGCGATCTGGTGGCGGCTTTCGTAGCCGAGCGCGATTGGAAGCAGTTCCACACTCCTAAAAACCTGGCCATGTCCATTGCCATTGAAGCAGCGGAACTGATGGAACTGTTCCAGTGGACACTCGAAAATGAACCTCTTGATGGGGAAAAATTGGCCGCACTCCGACATGAACTGGCCGACGTGGTCATTTACTGCCTGTCGATGGCTATTGTAACGAAAATTGACTTGTCGGAGGCGGTGCGGGAAAAGATGGAAATGAACGCCCGGAAATACCCGGTAGAACGACCATAAAAGATACGCCCCCGCCTTCATTTTACCTGTTCCTCCTGGCAGGGCAATACATCAAGATAAGCGGGCACTGGCAACTATTTGTGTACATTTTTTACCAGTTTCCATGCGGGGCCCTTGCTGATGGACTCACTCCTCCCCGGAATCATCCAGGCCCCAGCGCCGGAGCAGGCGGTTTAGTTTCAGGGTAATGTACCCTAAGACTGCCGCCGCCAGGGTGGGCACATACAGGCCGGCGCCGATGCCCGTGCCCAGCCCGGCGGTGAGCCAGATGCTGGCGGCGGTGGTCAGGCCGCGGATGTGGTCCTGGTCCTTGAAGATAATGCCGCCGCCGATAAATCCTACACCGGTGACAATCTGCGCGGCTATGCGTGCCGGGTCCCCCGGCTGGTAAGGGTTTGTTCCAATTAAGGACGTAAAACCGTAGCTGCTGATTAAAGTGAACAATGCTGAGCCCAGGCAGACCAGGGCATGGGTGCGCACTCCGGCGGGCTTGTGGCTTATTTCCCTCTCCAGGCCGATGAAAAATCCCACTAAAAAAGCCAGCAGCAGCCTGGCAATCATTTCTTGCAGACTGAGCACCGGGGTTCACCCTTTAGATAAGTGTTTAACTGTATTATGATCAGCCCTGCCCGCCTGCTATGCGTGTATATCCTATTCAACCCTGGTCCGGGTTGGAAAAGTCTACAAAGCCACCGGCAACCTACCCCGGTGGCTTTGATGATCAGGACCATTCACTGCCAGATTTTGATAGGGCAGTATCACACCGTTTCCTCAATCACCAGATCCACAAAACGGAAGTTCACCGTATCCACCAGGCCCCGGTTGGTCACCCGCAGCTCCGGTATTACCGGCAGGGATAAAAGGGCCATGGTCATGAAGGGGGAGACCAGGGGGCAGCCCAGCTCCCTCCAGGCCCCTTCCAGGGCGGCCACCATTTCCCGCACCTCTTCCACCGGCCGGTCGGACATCAACCCGGCTATGGGCAGGGGCAGGAGGGCCAGCACCCGGCCTTTCAGCACGGCCGCCATGCCGCCACCGCATTCGGCCAGGGTGTTGGCGGCCAGGGCCATGTCGGCGTCGTCCATACCCACCACCAGCAGGTTATGGCTGTCGTGGGCCACGGTGGAGGCCACCGCGCCTCCTTTAAGATGAAAGCCCCTGACCAGGCCCAGGCCCATGTTTCCCGGCCCGCCGTGCCGTTCAATGCAGGCCACCTTGGCCACATCCAGTTCCACGGAAGACCTGATTTCCCCGTTTTCCACAGGCACTTCCACCTGCCGGTGCAGGGTGCCCACCCTGGCTTCGATTACTTCCATTACCCGCACCAGGGCTTTTTTCCCGTGGTGGGCGGCAATGGTAAAATCGCCGGCGGCAAGGGGCCTGCGCAGGTGCACCGAGTGACGGGCCTTTTCAGGGTAATCGAAGGGCTCCAGGTCAAATAACATCCGCCCTTTTTCGGCCGCCACCACGCCGTCCACCATGACCCGTTCCACCTTCATGTCCGCAAGATCGGGGATAAACAAAATATCGGCACAGCGCCCGGGGGCGATGCTGCCCAGATCCCTGGTCACCCCGAAGCACTGGGCGGGATTGATGGTGGCCATCTGGATGGCCCGCACCGGGTCGACCCCTTCCTGGATGGCCCGGCGCACCACGTGGTTCAGGTGGCCCAGGGTAAGCAGGGTTTCCGGGTGAGTGTCGTCGGAAACCAGGATGGCGTAGCGGGAGTCTACCCGGGTTTCGGTGATGCTCTTAATGGTGGCCTTTACATCCTGCCAGGCCGAACCTTCCCGCATCTTGGCGTACATGCCCAGGCGCATGCGGGCCAGGGCGTCTTCCATCCGCGTGGATTCGTGGCAGGAGGCGATGCCTGCGGCAATATACGCCGCCAAACCCACTTCCGTTTCCGGAATGGAGTAATGCCCCGTGACCACCTTGTTTGCCTTCAGGGTGGCCTGTATTTCCCCGTGTACCAGGGAATCCCCCGCCAGCACACCGGGGAAGTTCATCATTTCCCCCAGGCCGGTGATCCCCGGCCAGGTCATGGCTTCACGAACTTCCGCCGGCCCGATGCTTGCCCCGGCATCCTCAAAGCCGGGGGCGGCCGGGACGCAGGAGGGCATGGTGGTAAAAACCTTTAAAGGCAGCCTTTCCCCTTCTTCCATCATCAGGCGGATGCCCTCCATACCCAGGACATTGGCGATTTCATGGGGATCCATGAAAATGGTGGTGGTGCCGCAGGGGATTACCGCGCGGGCAAACTGGGTGACGGTAACCATGCTGCTTTCCACGTGAATATGCCCGTCCAAAAAGCCCGGTACAAGGTAACAGCCCCCGGCATCGATCACCAGGGTATCCTTGCCGATGGTATGGCCGGCCCGGCCCACCAGCACCACCCGGCCGTGTTTAATGGCCACATCCAGGCCGGGCTGGACTTCGGCGGTATGTACGTTGACCACCCGGCCGTTTTTGATTACCACATCCGCCGGTATTTTTCCCTGGGCGGCCAGGGCCAGATCGGCGGTAACTTCCCACAGGGGACGCCGGTTGGGTTGATATGCCATTTTTTCACCCCGCAAGATGAATGGTTTTCCCACTATATTTACCGTGTGAAAGGGAATAATACCTGCAGGTAAGGGGGGAAAACTGCACTTAATTTTTAGCTGGGTCAGTTTTCCCTTTAAAGGGTTTTAAGGGGGATAAGTCCGGCAGCTTACCCCCGTTTTTCTTCCCGGGCCTTTGATAGCTGTTTTGAGCCGTCATTAACCCGGAAGAGGTGAAAAACGGTCTTCTTGTCCCACCCCATATCCCAGGGACAGTGGTAGCGGTCCACGGTATGGGCGTCCACCACCGGGTATCCCCGGGAGTCTGTCCCGACCACAATGGCAAAATGCTCGATACGCCCCTTTTCCTCGTAGCCAATCACATCCCCTTTTTGCAGTTCCCGTACGGCTCCCCGGGGAAATCTGGCGCCGGGCTGGTTCAATTCCGGGAAGGTGCCCCGGGCTATCCGCCGGGCATGGCCGCTGTACAAAAGCCAGCTGGCAAAGGCTTCGGTTTGCACCCAGGCCCGGCTCCCCGAACCGCCGTTGCGGTCGTAGCGGTAGTACCAGGTGCCGTCCATGGGGAGCCTGCCCCCTTCCTGGTCCCCCAGGCACTGGGACACAAAATTGGTGCAGTCTCCACCGTTGCCGTTCAGGTCGCCATAACGCGGGTTATATTTATGGTTGTTGCCGGCTCCCCAGGCCAGGCCGGCGTATTTGTCCGCGTACCGGGCCGCCCCCTCCCGGTCGAAAATACCGTGAGAATAGTTCTTTACGGGAGCGGATTTTACCACCGGTCCTATACAGGCGGCGCCGTCTGCGGGCGTGGGTTTAGGTACCAGGGTGTCGTCACCCAGCCCGTCGGTATAAAAGTCCTTCCGGATAAGCCACTTTCCATCCTTTTTTACTAGCTCCATCCAGTGCCGGGTGCCGATGCCAAAGCGGTTGACGGCAGGATCTTTGGGGTAAACGTACCCCAGCTGAAGGGTCTGGTGGACAATAAATTCGGCGGTATCTCCACGAACACGGGACCAGGTGATGTGTATTGATGGTTTGGCTTCAATGAACCGCACCCCTCGCTTTTCAGCCCACTGCTGTACAAAATTCAGCTTGTGTTCCTCATGGGCAAGGGCCCAGCACCCCAGCCTGGCCCCGGTGTCGTAGCAGGCCAGGACCGGGGCGGGATCGGCTCCGGTGATAATGGCCCGGGCGCGGGTGTCAAATATTTCCTTAACCATGGTTTCCAATTCCTTTTTTGAAGCAGGTGAATCGGCGGCTGTGCAATTTGAAGCCCCAAGAATGCCGGTCATGCTGATAATTATTAGTGGTAAGACAATTTTGCGCAATAACATAAAGCCCCTCCTCCAGCTTTAGGCCCTAACATTTATATGTTTTCCAGCAGTGAAAGAGGCTTGCGCGTTTAATAATGGTAACTCTGCCTGAAAGAAAAAGCCGCTCGTCCGAGCGGTCACGTTTTAATTGCAGGTTACTTCCCGCAACACCCGGTTCCAGGCATCCGGGGCTACCTCGCGGTATTTGGCGGGGCCGACAAAATAATCCCGCCCGGGGAGGGCCTGCTTGCGCAGGATTTCCGGGCCGTTCCCCTGCAGGGCCTGGTAAAGGGTCAGGATGTGTCCCATGCCCAGGTTTGTTTCCACCCCGCTGGTAAAAATCCACAGAAGGCGCGGCAGTTTGATCAGTACGGCCGGTTCAATCAGTCTTGCCGCCAGGGCCCGGATTTCTGCTTGCAGGTCCATGCGCTGGCTGGTGTAAGTCCCCTCAAATACCTCCAGCAGAGAAGTTTGTTTGCCGGCCATCACCACCGGTCCCAGCGCTTCGCTGGTGCGGGTCAGGGTGGCCTGGCTGATATCCACGTAATGGTTGATGGGTATGCCGAAGCGTTTTTCCAGGTATGCCGTCGTTCCTTCCCGTCCCGTTTTATGGTAGAGTTCCTCCAGCGTTTTCGCGCCCCTGATGTCGTGGATACGTGTGTTTATGGGGATGGAGACAATGCCCACCGGTTTCTTGCGCGGGGTGATGGCCATCAGGGTGACGGCCTTTAATTTTGGACCGTCGGTCCAGAAAATGAGGACGTTTTCCGTGTGGGCGGTAAAGTTTTGTTTATTTTGGAATTTGTGCGCCTGCCCTTGTTCCGCGCAGGCTGTAGCGGCTGTGTTTAGAAAAAGAACTAAGGTAAACACTGTAAGAAGGGTGTAAAGAAGTCGTCCGGGGGAACTCAATGCCCGTAACCTCCCTGTACTATGCCGGATTTAGTCTGGCACCGGGTTTTCCTTTTTATGCAACCTCCTATTGACAGGGGGAAAGGAGCTGATCTATACTGATTTTTGTAAGGTAGTATGTTATCATATTAAAGTATCAAAGATACAGGGGGTATATAGAATGAAGTTGCGTTTGGGCCTGCCAAAGGGGAGCCTGCAGGAAGCCACTTTTCAGTTATTCAAACGGGCCGGTTTTAATATAGTGGTCAGGAGCCGTTCCTATTTTCCGGGCATTGATGACCCGGAGCTGGAAGTGGTGCTCATGCGTGCCCAGGAAATCCCCCGTTATGTGAATGAGGGCGTGCTGGATGCGGGCATCAGCGGCCTGGACTGGATTATGGAAAATGAAGCCGACGTGGTGGAGGTGGCGGAACTGGTCTATTCCAAGCAAACCACCAACCCCATCCGGCTGGTGCTGGCCGTGGCCAATGACAGCAACATCAAAACGGTGGCGGATTTGCAGAATAAGCGCATTGCCACGGAGTTAGTGCGGGTGACCAAAAAGTTTCTCGCCAGCCACGGTGTAGAGGCTTATGTGGAATATTCCTACGGCGCCACCGAGGTCAAGGTGCCTCACCTGGTGGATGCCATTGCCGATCTTACGGAAACCGGGAGTTCTTTAAAGGCCAACAATTTAAGGGTGATTGCCACCATTTTGCAATCGACTCCCCGCCTCCATGCCAACAAAGAGGCCTGGGAGGATCCCTGGAAGCGGGAGAAGCTGGAAAACCTGGCCGTGCTGCTGCAGGGGGCTCTCCGGGCCGATGCCAAGGTTGGATTGAAGATGAACGTGCCCAGGGAGAAGCTGGATGATGTGCTGGCGTTGTTGCCGGCCATGAAACACCCCACCATTTCCCAGCTGGTGAACTGCGACTGGTGTGCGGTGGAGGTAATTATGGATGAGAAGAAGGTGCGGGATTTGATCCCGGCTCTAAAAAGGACCGGTGCCCAGGACATCATTGAGTATCCCTTAAACAAGGTGATTCCTTAAAGCACCACGGAACTCACTCTCCATCTTTTTGTATATAATTTGCGCTTCGACGTGCTCTAAACTTCCCCCGGCAGGGGGAGTTTTTATTTTGCCGGCCGGAAGGTTTATCAGAAAGTTTTTAGAACTTAATCCATACGGGGATTATTCATGAGGAGGGATCGTTATTGCCCGCCAATAAACTGGAGGTGCTGCACAGGATTTTTTATCCCCGCAGCGTGGCCGTGGTAGGGGTTACCGGATCAAGTGACCGGGTAGGTTACAACCTTTTACAAAGTCTTATCTACTCCGGGTTTCAAGGAAAGATCTATCCAATACACCCCCGCCTGGAGAGCCTGCAGGGACTGCCGGTATACCGTTCCCTGGAAGAAGTGCCCGGACCGGTGGATGTGGCGGTAATTGGGGTAAATCAGTTTGCCACCGTGGATGTGGTTGAGCAGTGCGGGAAAAAAGGAGTGAAAGGGGTCATCTGCGTAGCCGGCGGCTACCGGGAAATGGGGGCGGAAGGGAAGGCCCTGGAGGAACGCCTGATTGCCGTGGCCCGGCAATATAACATGGAAGTGGTTGGCCCGAACACGCTGGGGTTGATTAATACCCGGGCCAATCTGAACGCCACTTTTTATCCCCTGCGGTTACCCCGGGGCAAAGTTTCTTTCGTCAGCCAGAGCGGTGGTGTGGGGCTTACCATACTGCAAAAAGCCGTGGATGAGGGTCTGGGCATTAACAAGTGGGTGGGCGTGGGCAACCGCAGCACCCTGGAATTGAGCGATTACCTGGAATACCTGGCCCGGGACGATAGTACGGCGGTCATTGGTGTTTTTGTTGAAGGCACCGATGATGCCCGGCGCCTGGTACAGGTAGCCGGGGAGGTGGCCCGGCGTAAGCCGGTGGTTTTTTATAAGGTGGGGCGTTCGAATGCGGTGAACTTTGCCGCCCTCACCCATACCGGCAGCATGGCCGGCAGCTATCAAATGTACAGGCAGATACTGCAGCAGTTCGGCCTTTTGGTAGTGGAGAGTGCTTTAGAAATGGTGGCTGCCTGTAAAGCCCTGGCCATGGCCCCCATTCCCCGGGGAAACGGGGTGGGGGTGGTGACCCATACGGCGGGTCCCAGTATCGTACTGCTGGATGAAGTAAACCTGCGGGGCGGGGTTTTCCCTTCCTTTACTGAGAGTACTGTGGACAGAATCAAAGAGGTACTGGGTCAAAACCCTCCGGTGGTGCTCAAAAACCCCCTGGATGCGGCTGGACAGGGCATGCAGGCAACTGCCATTGGCCGGCTGGTGGAAGCGGTGCTGGATGATCCGCGAATTGATCTGCTGGTGGCCATCTACTGCCTTCACCTGAACTGGCGCTGTCCCACTTCCGAACTCCTGGCCGCACAAGAGCAGAGCGGTAAGCCGGTGGTGGCCCTGTACATTTCGACCCAGGAACAGGTAAGGGAAGAGAGGGAAATCCTGCACTCCCGGGGCATCCCCGTCTACGTTACCCCCGAGGAGGCGGTCTGGGGAGTCTCGGCCCTTTTACATTACGCCCTGCAGCGAGGAGGGATCAGCCGGTGAACGTTGCGGAACTCTTAGCAGAGGCCCGGGCTGCCGGACGCCGGTATTTATGTGAGGATGAGGTGAAGGAAATCCTCGGTGGGATGGGAATACCCGCCACCTCCTGCCGGCTGGCTCATAATGAGGAGGAAGCGGTGGAACTGGCCCGGGAATTGGGTTACCCGGTGGTGTTAAAGGTACGGTCCCCTTTAATTGCCCACAAGTCGGATACAGGTGGGGTGGCCCTGAACCTGGCGGATAGCCGGCAGGTGCGCCTGGCCTACCGGGAAATTATGGCCCGGGCAACGGCAGTAGATCCGGCAGCAGCAGTAACGGTGCAGCCCATGGCAAGCCCGGGGAGGGAAATGATTATCGGGGTCACTACCGACCGGCAGTTCGGGCCGGTGCTCATGTGCGGGCTGGGAGGGGTTTTTACGGAAATTTTAGGGGATGTAAGTTTTCGTTTAATTCCTGTGAACTCCGATGTGGCCAGGAACATGATCCGGTCCCTGCGGGGATACCGTTTGCTGGCGGGATACCGGGGTGCTCCGCCGGCGGATGAAGAAGCGCTGGTCAATATTTTAGTTAAGGTTTCGGAGCTGGTTGCCACTTACCCACAAATCCGGGAATTGGATTTAAATCCGGTAGTGGTTTATGACCGGGGTGCTCTGGTGCTGGATGCCCGACTGATACTGGCAGGGTAATATTTTCTGGCCGGGTAATTTTGTTGCCCGGCTTTTATTTTCCATTAGACTCCCATGCCGCTTTTGGGGCGGCACCAGCCATAGGATGAAAATTTATTTTCGGGGTAGATTTAGTAAATATACCTTTGCCGGGTAAGCAACACTATCAATAAAATCCTTGTCAGAAACGGCCGGAAAAGTATATGCTATATGGGAGGAGTTGCCACAGGCCGGTTTTCCTTTCGCCTGGGGGATAATTCCCCGTAAAAAAACAAGAGAAGAGGGTTGAATCTGGTGATTCCATTACGCGACAGCATCCGCCCGCGACGCAGGCCCTTTGTGAACTGGGTGTTGATTCTGATCAATTTGTGGGTTTTCTTTTTTAAAGAACTGGGTCTTTCCCAGGCACAGCTAAGCCAGCTATTCTATGATCTGGGCGTAATACCCGCCCAGGTAACCCATGCCCTGCTAACCGGGGCGCCGCTGGAACCACTGTTGCTACCCTTTATTACGGCCATGTTTTTGCACGGCGGGTGGGTACACCTCGGGGGCAACATGCTGTACCTGTGGATATTCGGGGATAACGTGGAGGACCGGCTGGGTCACTTTCGTTTTCTTCTCTTTTACCTGCTCTGCGGCGTGGTAGGAAGCCTGGCCCATATTCTGGCCAACCCCATTTCACCCGTACCGGTTATCGGTGCCAGCGGGGCAATTGCCGGGGTGCTGGGCGGGTACTTTATTACCTTTCGCCATTCAAGGATCCTGGCCCTGGTGCCGGTGTTCTTTTTCCTCACCCTGATGGAGGTGCCGGCGGTAATTTTTCTGGCCCTCTGGTTTGTCATCCAGCTCTTTAACGGGGCGGCTTCCCTGGGTGGAGTGGTCAACCCGGTGGCCTGGTGGGCCCATGTGGGTGGTTTTGTAGCCGGGATGGTTCTGATGAAGCTTTTGACCCCCCGGAGCCGGATACGTAACGATTACCCCTGGTGGTAAAGGTGTACGTATTATTATCAAAGAAGGAAGTAAAACAGCGCCCCCAGGGCGGTGGTGGCCGGCAGGGTGAAAGCCCAGGCTAGAAGAATTCTGGCCACCGTGGGCCAGGATATGGCCTTTGCTCCCCGGGTGAGGCCCACTCCGGTGATGGAAGAAGAAATGACATGGGTGGTGCTGACGGGTAACCCCAAAAGGGTGGCCGTGAAAATGACCAGGGCCGAGCCCATATCCGCGGCAAAGCCTGCGGGCGGGTCAAGATGAGTGATGCCCCTGCCCACCGTACGGATGATCCGCCAGCCGCCGCAGGAGGTTCCCAGTGCCAGGGCCAGGGCCGAAAGGACCTTGACCCACAGGGGGACCACAAAACTCTCCTGGTGTCCGGTCAGGACCAGGGCCAGGGTAACTACCCCCATGGTTTTTTGTGCGTCGTTGGTTCCGTGGGAAAAGGCCTGCAGGGCGGCGGCCAGGCGCTGCCAGTGTCTGAAGCGCCGGTTTAAACGGGGACTGGGCCGGCCCCCGGTCAAGCAAAACACGACCGTCATAACCGCAAAACCGGCAGTTGCGGCCAGGGGTGGGGACAGGACCAGGGCCTGAAAAACAGTGGTAAGCCCGGCAGGGTTGATCCCCATCAGGCCCGCTGCGGCCAGGGCAGCGCCGGTTAAGGCGCCTACCAGGGCGTGGGAAGAACTGCTGGGCAGCCCGCCAAACCAGGTAAAGAGGTTCCAGACAATGGCCGCCAGCAGGGCGGCCGAAATGGTTTTGGGATTATTAAAAAGGATGGCGGTATCGACAATGCCTCCGGCAATGGTCAGGGCTACCCCGGTAAATGTCAGGGCCCCCAGAAAGTTCATGGTGGTGGCCAGAAGGATGGCGGAGCGGGGTGCCAGGGCGCCGGTAGCCAGGGAGGTGGCCACGGCGTTGGCCGTGTCATGGAAACCATTAATAAAATCAAAGGCCAGGGCGAGGAAAATGATCAGAACAAGGGCCTCATACACATGGAATAGCTCCTTTGTATTTTGTAAAAGTATATTATCCATGACCTGGGTCTATTACCTTATTCTACCGGACGGAAATAAAATAAAAACTACCAGTGGGGAAAATACTAGGATAAAGCTGCCGGAGGTAATAAAAGTTACCCGGTGCGGTTCGTCCGGGTCCGGAGAAAAGCGAGGTCAGGAGGGAGGTAACTGGTGGAAAAAAATATTTGTATTGTGGGGATTCTGGTCGATGAGAGGGCACACAGGGCGCCGGAGGTTCAGCAGGTGCTGACCAGGCACGGTTCCAGGATTTTAAGCCGGTCGGGGATTCCGGATCCCGGCCGCAGGCGGGGGATTATTACCCTGACCATGGAGGCCGATGAAAGCGAGCGCAGGACGCTGGAGCGGGATTTACAGCAGATCGAAGGAGTGGTGGTAAAGTCGGTTGCCCTGGGGCCGGCATTAATGTAAGTTTCTAAATAAAAAATCCCGGTCAGGCATGGCCGGGACTTTTTGCTGCAGGTTCCTAAGCCCCTGCTTTGAGCATGTTTTGCCGCACCTGTTCTTCTGCGTGCTTAAAAAATTCCTCCAGGTCCCTTTCCACCATGTGCCGGGCCGTGGCAATAAGCCGGGCCGTCCGCTCGATGTCGATGTGGATGCGGTGTTTATAGAACATCTGCAAGTCGTACTTGGCTGCCAGGGTGCGGGGGGTGAGCCGGGCAATTTCAATATAATGGGGGAAGTTGTGGATGCGCTGGTAAAGCCGGCGGGGCTCCACCCCGTATAGCGGGGCCACCCGCCGGCTGATTTTATCGATCAGGCCGGCATTGCGAAAGGCGGCGGCCAGGGCCCGGCCGTAAATGGCCCCCTCGCCGATAAGGAGTTCAATGCCCATCTCCACAATGTTATGGCTCTTCCACCAGCCCATGGCCGGAGGCAGGTTGCATGCCCGGATGGTCTCCTCCACTAAAGGGCGGCCCTTTTCAAAGCAGTAACCCCGTTCGTAATCAAGGTATTTTTCGTCCCCGTAGTAATCCAGGCCTTCCGGGATAACCCCGTGGGTCAATACCCCCCGGGCAAAATCCCGCAGCTGGGGATCGTCCTCCAGGGCGGCCAGCAGCTCTTTTCCCCGGCCGTGGCTTTCTTCGCGGCCGGGGGCCAGGGCGGCAATCATATCGGGGAAAATACTGCCTAAAACCATGGCGTCCGAAAGTTCCCCGCAGACTCTCTCGGCGAAGTAAACGTGGGTTTGAGGATACAACTTGAATACCCCCGCCCGGGACAGATTGGATTGCTGAATATTCTTCTACCTCTGTATTTCGTTTTCCTACCGGAAAGGCAAATTTTTGCCTACCATCCTTTGAGGAGCAGAAAACTGGCTCCGGACGGGAGCAGGGCGAGGGCAAAGGCCAGTGCGGTATGAACAATTAACCGGCAGTGGAATTACCGGTTTGTGGATTGCTGGAGTCCATTTTATGCAGCACCTCGAGGACATGTTTTGCCCGGCGGTCGTGCTGTTGTATCCTGGTAAAAAACTCGATTAAAAAGCGCCGCATGTAAGAAAATTTCGGGTTCCAGATGAGGCTAGTGTATAAGGGAGGGAAGGGTGAGAAAGATTTCCAGCAGAAAAAGCAGCACGATGGCCAGTTCCAGCAGGACGGACTGCTGGTTCACCAGCCGGTTGCTCAGCATGGTGTAATTTTGCATAATTACCGAGAGTTTACGTTGAATGCTTTCCACCCAGGCCCTGGTGCGGAAAACGGACAAAGCAGCCCCGTACACCCGGGCATAGAACACGTCTTCCGTTACTTTGAGGGAGTTTTGAATCCTTTCCAGGATTTCGTTTATGTCAACTACCAGTTCCATTAAACGGTTCATAATGTGGCGGTAGTGCCCCAGGCGCCGCAGCTGGGTAACCCGTTCGGCTTCTTCAATGTCATCGTACATTTTGCCCATTTCTTCGCTGAGCAGGTTATCGTAATAGCGGAGTTCCAGCAATTGAGTCAGGGCAAATTCAAGAAGATCGGGAATGTCGTGGCTGCCGGCCGCGTCGTATACCAGGGCCGAGGCCCAGGTAATGATGGTGAGATCATCCGGGCCATAGGAAAAGGAATGTTGCAGGGTTTCCCTGCGTACCTGGGGGCTTACCGGTTCCGGTTCAGCCAGCAGCAGGGGCACCGGATCCCAGTCCTGGTTCCATTCCTGGAAGAAAAACAGAATATAATCTTCCTCGGCTCCCCGCAGTCCCGGGTGAATCATGGCTTTGCCCAGCCCTTTTATTACTTCTTCTAACTTGCTCTGGAAAATTCCTTCCGTTATGTTTTCTGTTTCCTCGATTTCACTTAAATACACGGCCAGATCCCTGATGTCGTCATAGCTCGTCTCGGGTGGGAGCAAAATATGCATGATCAGGCTGACCACGCCCAGGTCGTAAATCTTGCCGGTAAAACGGACGCGGAAATCCCGCCGGTCCAGCCTGATCCATTCTTCCCCCAGTTCTACGGTTACGGGAGGATTGGGGATATGTATGGATTTCAGCCGCGCCCGGGAAAGGCGCAGCCTGGAAGTGGGTTTGGTATGGGCCAGCGTTTGTTCCACGATGTCCAGCTTGATTTCCTCCGCCACGTCGTACAAACGGTAAAGCCATATGGAATTGGGCATCCTCATTCGATCCTTTCCGGTAAGATTCCGGGCAGTGTGGTACCCGCGGCCGCCGGCTGTCCAGGGGGCAAAAATGCTTATAACGCAAAAAGCTCAAAAATATTATACCCTTGACAGAAGGGTTTTGTAAGTCGTATAATTAAAAGCGCGATGTCGGAGTGGCGGAACTGGCAGACGCGCACGTTTGAGGGGCGTGTGGGAAACCGTGCGGGTTCGAGTCCCGCCTCCGACACCACTAAAACACCGCACTGAAATGTGCGGTTCAGTTTTTTCAGGTTGTTTTTAACAGGTTCTGATCATAATTCCGTGCCTGAATCTAAGTAAGCCTTTTACCGTGGGCAAATTAAGTCCACGTTTTCTTTTTCCCCGTGCCGCCCCGGCATGTGCGGGCGGCTTGTGAACAGTTCGCCTAAGTATTTGGTAGATTTTCTGAGTTTGTGAAAAACTCGCCAGGCCAAACAGGCAATTGGCGGGAAAAGTATTTTCCCCCTTGCTTTGCCTCTGTAAAATTAAAATTAATCCCGCTGAGATGGTATCCGAAAGGAGTGGGTGAAATGCGGGAATGGATAAAGCAGCTGGTAGCCAAATACCTGGAAGAACCATTCTGCCAGGCCGAGTTGATGCGTGCAGAGATGCTTAAAAATGATCATGCCGGGCCAAAGATACGCCTGGTCCGGGGGTATAAAAAAGCCTTATCGCGTAATTTGCCGGACGAAAGCCGTTCCCTCTTAAGTGGCTAAAGGCTACATAAACATAATTAAGGTAGCGTAATAAGGTAGCGTAACGCCTTCAACATGAAGCTCTCCAACTTATAGACCTTTTATGCCGGCCGTGTTGTGCCGGGTTTCTCTTCAGAAGTGCCGGGGGCTCCCCTGATTGGGGAGCCCTGGCCTTTAAGGCGGCAAGCAAAAAAGAGGCTTTCAACGTGTGCAACATGAAACCCTTTACAGCCAGGGTTATTTTGCCTGTTTTGGGCGCATTGAATAGTTGAATGTATGCTCGCCCTCTCTTTATGAATCTCCAGAGCTTCGTTTTCAAGTCACTTCTTGTAAACCCCGGCCAGCTCACTGGTTCCTTTCCAGCACCTGCAACCAGTTTTCTTTTTCTAAAAAACTGCCCTCAACATTGCTTTCCATCTGCAGGAACATTTTGTAAGGCACGGCAAAGGAGAGCAGGTCCCTGTCCACATGCTTGCGTGCAGATATGTCGGTCAAGCCGATTACTGCCCGGGGATGTTCCGACTTGCCTTCGGCATAAGGGATGAGGAAGATGGTATGGCAGCCGGCCCCAAAAGGTGCGATGACGTTCAGCCTGCCGCCGCTCTCGTAATTGGCCAGCACAGTTAAGGCCGACAGCTGGTCGGGATTGGCCAGGAACACGACGACGGCGGGAGTTTCTCCGGCGGTTACTTCTTCCAGAGGCTTGAATACCACGTAGGTGGTGGGAACATCAGTTATGGGCAGGGCGTCCACAAACTTCTTTGCTATTTCCGGTGATTTAAAATAGCGCTCTCCCTCCTCCAGGGCCGGCAGGTTGCGCACCAGGTTTTTTCCCATCTCGCTGCGGCAAAACTCCTTGTTGCCGGTGGAGATAAAGTATTCGATGCCGCCGGGAAAATTGACGTACTGGTTGCCGAATCCCAGTCCGACGCCGCCGCCAGGGCAACCAAAGGTTTTCCGGTCAAACACAGCCGTCCGGCCTTTAGCGGCAGCGGTGAACATGGCTACCACACAGCCCCAGCGCCCTTCCTTGAACTGCAGTGCTCCTTCCGGTTTTTCGTCGGTTAACAGGATTGCTACCGGGGAATACTTGAGCTTCATGGCCGTAGCAATTTTACTCTGCATAATTCTCGCCCCCCAGATAAGGTTAAAAAAAATTTCCCCGCCGGCAGGCAAATTCCTGCCTGGCTGGCGATGCCTCTTTTTAAAAGGCCATTCCTTTCAAAATAAGTAACTCAACTTTCGCAGTTGTTCTTTTCCTTGAACCATGATAAACTTAAGCGCTGTACCAATTTCCCTTATACCGAAATAATGCGTTTAGGATCTTGAGGATACCGGCTGATTCTACCCGTCGCGAAGCCCAGAGGGCCTATACAGCCTTGCTGAGACGGACCGAGGTTGGTAACGTTACTAAAAGGAGCGATATAGCTGACCTGGAACCTGTTGCCTGTAGCAAGGCCGAGTTAGACAGAGCCTTTGGTATTCTTCAGGACCCGACCAGCCGGATACTGCACCGCCTGTTCTGGTTTCATGCCTCCTACTCACCTGATGGGGGACGCGATGAACAAAGCTGTGCGAAAAATCCTGGAGGCCATTGAAGCGGATGTTGAGAGCTGTTGTTCGAAAGCCTCAGAGACAATGGCGAAGGGTGTAGCATCCGCGAGTAGTCTCGAGGCCAAGAAAAGGCTCTGTGATGCTGTTCACGGAGAAATTAACGTACTGATCGCCTCCCTGACTCACATTGCCAACTTTCCGGCAGTTGATAACGGGTCCGCGAACCTTATCCGGATGAGGCTGGCCTCCACATTGCGGGAACTTGCCCTCGTTTACAACAACGAGGTCGAAGACTACGTATGCGCGGAAAAGGTATTACGTGAAGCACAGTTGCTGGCAGGCCGCAGCTCCATAGCTGTTCGTATATTGCAGGATCTTGCAGTCGTTTCCCTAAACGCTTTGAACCAGCGAGCGGCGGAAGTTGCTGCCATTTGCGGCAACATTATAAACCAGCTGGAAAAGAGTTTACAACTGGCAGGCCGGCAGGAAGAAAAGAAGAATGTATGTGACACTGCCTTTGCACAGTTCAAATCACAAACAGCAGGGCGCTTGGAAAAAATCCTTCTCTCTATTAATCAAAGAGAGGGTTTGTTTACTGTAGGCGATCAGTACTAGGACGCTGATGATAACTCTGAAGAGTATGGTATATACCCTGCCAAAGCACATAAGGAACTGAAGGAAATCAGGGATCGCGTACTGCAGGTAGTGGCATCTTGCCTGCACCACATCGCGCTTGCCTACAACAATGAGGCGCACGAGTACCGGGCGGCCCAAATATTATTACGGTCTATTTTCCCGAACCTCCAAAATGGATTGATGAGCGTACTCGCGGAAAGGGGGATTAGTATGGTGACTAAATGTTTTCAATGCGGGAATCCCACTGTAAAAAAATTTGTTGTTGCCGAGAACTGGTGGGGTGATACATTTACCCTGGTAGAGAATGTTCCGGCGTGGGTTTGCGAGAATTGCGGGGAACAATACTTTGACGCTGAAGTTGTTAAAGAACTGGACAAAATGAAGGAGAAACCTCTCCAGGCAAAAAGAGTCATTCAAGTACCTGTATACGTATATGGTCAGCCAGCGTAACCTGATACAGCCGGGGCTATTTTGCCTGTTTTGGGCGCATTGAATAGTGATGGATGTATATCTCGTAGTGGGGGAAATAGGGATCTTCGATGGTTACGGGAATCAGTTTTTCGGCGACCACGTGGCCATTTTCTTGCAGCCGTTCCTTTAAAAAGTTAAATGTGGCCGGACGCCCCGGGTGGGAGATGAGAAGCTGGCCGCCCGGCCTAAGGCAACGGTTAAAAATATCAGCCAGGAAAGGGTGAAATTTGGGGTCGTAGAGAATATCCGAGCCAATAACCCAATCGAATTGCCGGCCTGTTTTAAAATCCCGCCAGTCGGCCAGCAGGCAATCTGCTTCCTTTATTCCGTGAAGTCCGGCGTTGGCCATGCAAAGCTGCAAAGCTTCGGGCTTGTAGTCGGAAAAGGTTACCCTGGCTCCTTTAAGTCCGCAGACCAGGCCCGGCAAACCAACCCCGGCGCCTAATTCTAAAACGGTGTCGCCGGAAAAGGTAATGTTTTCCCAGATGTACCGGGCCAGGCCTCTGGCTGCGGGCCAGATTTCGGCCCATAAAGGAATGTTATCCTCATCCGCGGGATCTGTGATTAAATCTTCCACATTTCTGGCCACCAAAAGGGACAGGGTTAACCCCGGCAAAAAAATGGTGATCTCTCTGGTGGATACGTTCAACCCATGCATATGTTCGCCCTCTCTTTATGAATCTCCAGGGCTTCGTTTTCAAGTCACTTCTTGTAAACCCCGGCCAGCTCACTGGTTCCTTTCCAGCACCTGCAACCAGTTTTCTTTTTCTAAAAAACTGCCCTCTACATTTTTCCATCTGCAGGAACATCTTGAATGGCACGGCAAAGGATAGGAGGTTAGCCCCAGCGACCTTCCTTGAACTGCAGTGCTCCTTCCGGTTTTTCGTCAGTTAACAGGATCGCTACCGGGGAATACTTGAGCTTCATGGCCGTAGCAATTTTACTCTGCATAATTCTCGCCCCCCAGATAAGGTTAAAAAAAATTTCCCCGCCGGCAGGCAAATTCCTGCCTGCCTGGCTGGCGAAATCCCCAACATGTATTTTTAACAGGAAATCCTTTTTCCCTTATCTGTGTGACCTGCAAAATTCAGTAGAATGACACGATCTTCCCTTAACCCGGTGGGTTAAGGGAAGGATTTTGACTGGCGCGCGGCGAATGATAATGATAATGTAGTTCCAGTAAAAAACTAAGGGGGAGACTGGTACCAGGAGGTAGATTTTGAGAAAGTGTCCTGTATGTAATGTTTTCATGAACGAAGTTTCAAAGGTAGGTGTGCTTATCGACGTTTGCCCCGAGTGTCGAGGGACGTGGCTTGATAGAAAGGGAGTTGGATAAAATTTTAGAGCGTTTAAGAGATGCAGGGAGAGAATGGGAAGAAGATTACAAAAGACATCCCGATCACTACAAGAAAAAGAAGAACAAATGGAAAGAGATTTTCGATATTTTTGATTGAGGTGCTTTTTTCATCACGATGAATGTTCAAGGGATAAGAAAAATATTAATAGTTTTCCTCGCTGCGCTTGCATTTTTATGTTTTGGTTCCCTTATTCCGGCAGGAGAATCATGTAATGGCGTTGAGTTGCCTCTGGTCAGGAAAATACTGGAAGTCAGGGTAACGGTACGCCAGGATGTCTCAGCTAATTACGGCAGAATTAAAGATACCCCGGAAGCTGGCGTTGAAGCGGAAAAAACTACAAGTTTTCAGGTTCTGTCCTGGGCCCAAAGCTGGCTAAACGCCATGTATTACCAATCGTCATACCTTAACCTCCTTAATGTTTGCGCAAAGATCATAAACTAATCGTTTGTGCAACAAAATAATTAAGGAGGTTTTCTTAATGAAATTAGGTATGCGCTGGTTTATTTTAACGATTGCCTTTCTTGTTGTTTTTTTCTCTAGCTTTATAAGTTGGGGCGCGGGGCTTTATATAGACTGGCTCTGGTTCAAAAGTTTAAATTACCAAAGCGTTTTTGTTACTTATTTGTTTTCCGAATTAGGCATTGGGTTCGCGGTAGGTATCTTTGCCTTTCTGTTTCTGTTTGTAAATTTACTATTTACTCGTCGTTCTGTCATTAACGCTGCCCGGTCCTTACAGTTTGAAGCGGAAAGTGACTTAGAAGAAGGAAATGTATTCCACCAGATTCCCTGGAGCCAATATATAAATAACAGGAACCTGACAACTGTTTTTGTCGTAATCAGCCTAATATTGGCTTATTTATTAGGCAAGGCGGCGACAGGGAACTGGCTCATCTTGCAAAAATTCCTGAATCCTACCATGTTCGGTATAGCGGATCCTGTTTTTCAAAAAGATATAGGGTTTTATGTCTTTTCCCTGCCTTTTTACCAGTTTTTCTACAAAATATCAATGTGGCTGGTTGTGGTGGCCGCCTTTTTGGTGGCAGTCATTTATTTCCTGCCCAGTTTCATAACCGGAGATTTGCAGAGGTTTTTCAAATCTGCGGATGTTCGCTATCACTTGTCCCTTTTAGGTGCCGTTTATTTCTTTGTTCGAGCCGGCGGCTACCAGTTGCAAAAATATATGTTGTTGTATTCAGAAAAAGGAGTTGTGTACGGAGCGGGCTATGCAGACATCCACGCCAGCTTATTGGCCTATAAGGTGCTGTTTTACCTGGCGTTGCTTACCGGCGTTGTTCTTTTAGCGAATGTCTTTTTGCGGCGGTTTCGCCTGGTTCTTTACTCGGTTGGCTTTTTGATCGTTGCATCGATAGCTTTAAGCGGGGTTTACCCGGCTTTAGTGCAAAAGCTCCGGGTAACACCTAACGAGATGGAGTTGGAAAGACCATACATCGAACATAATATCAAATTTACGCGCATGGCTTACGATTTGGATAAAATAGAGAAAAAAGATTTTCCTGCGGGACATACCTTGACTCTTAAAGACATTCAAGAAAATCGGGACACTGTTCAGAATATAAGGCTCTGGGACCACCGTCCCTTGCAGCAAACGTATAGCCAGCTGCAGGAAATGCGCACATATTACGAGTTTAAAGACATTGATGTGGATCGTTATGTCATTGACGGCCAATATCGCCAG
>DYEX01000073.1 GCA_020725525.1 Desulfovirgula sp. | reverse complement strand
TTTCCTGCCGCCAGGCGTGAAATACTGCCTGCCCGTGCTCGGTGAGATACACAGTTACCACCCGCTCGTCTTCCGTTCCTCGTTTTCTGCATACCAGGCCATCCCGCTCCAGTCTCTTGACAGCGATGGTCACCGCGCTTGAGCCGGTACCCATGCGAACGGCGATGTCTTTGATCCGCTGTGGTCCAAACCGGTGCAGGATGTGCAAAACCCAGTACTGCTCAAGTGTAATCTTACCCTGTTTTACCGGGTGGGACGTCAAACGCCAGCAACGCCAGATTTGCCAGAGCGCATCGGCAATTTTTTCAGTGATCAACTGCTCGTTATTATTCATCACATCACCTGTCTTTCCAAGTAAATATACCATCAAAAAATTTGATAGTCAACATATTTCATGTTTGAAATTGTTCACCCGGCCGCCCGGTCCGGCTGGTTTTAAAGTTCGCGAACGAGGGAGATTATGAACCTGCGCAGTATCGAACACAAGGAGTTGAGAAAATTTAAACAAGGAGGAGGAATTTGGGGAAGCAAAGCGAATCTTTACAGAAGCGGCTGAAGCCGCTGGTTATTGTAATAACTTTACCGGCGCCGTGAAGGCGCATAGTTGTTGCGAACAGTCGGGACGGCCATTTTGATGGTGTCTTTTTAAGGCCACGAAGGCCCTTAATGCCTCGTCGAAACGAGGTGGGGGTTTTCATGGCTTTTGTGTTTCATTTCTTCAGGTACGTTTAATGAAAGGAGTGTTTTCTGATGACCGGTTGGGAAAAAGTAATTGCCTTTCATGGGCACCCCTGTTGTTTGCTTGCTATCGGGTACCGGGCAACAAGGGTTGCTCTGGAGAAACTGGGTGCTGGTGTTCCCGGGCACGACCTGGTGGCCGTGGTGGAAAACCGTACCTGTGCCGCTGACGCAGTGCAGGTGATGTCGGGTTGCACCTTTGGTAAGAGGAACTTCGTCTACAGGGACAACGGCAAATACGTCTTTACCTTTGCCTGCATGGGAGAGCGGCAAGCTTTGCGGGTAAGCTTGAAGGCAGG
>DYEX01000072.1 GCA_020725525.1 Desulfovirgula sp. | reverse complement strand
TGTATTCCTAGGTTTCTTTCTTGACAGTTCCATTGCTCTTTACAAACTCATTGATTGTATCGATCGGTCGTTTGCCTCGGTTCCGATAACCCTGATGCGGTCGCTCAGTGTTGTAGTACGCAAGCCAAGCATCCAGGTCAGTCTGCAGTGCCTCCACCGACTCATAGATCTTGGTCCGGAAAGCGGTGCGGAAAAACTCATCCAGCACCGTGCGGTGGAAACGCTCAACAAAGCCGTTTGTCTGCGGACGCCTCACCTGGGTACGACGATGCTCGATCTCGTTCAATTCCAAGAAGAGTTCATAAGGATGGGTTTCCTTGCCACAGAACTCGCGGCCATTGTCCGTCAGGATCGCCTGGATCGTGATTTTTCGCTCCCGGTAGAAAGGCAAGGCGTGGTTGTACAACACCGCTACGGCTGCTTCTGGCTGTTTGGTGGTGTGCAGAAATCCGAAGGCAAAGCTGCCATAGGTGTCTACTACGCTGTGCAGGTAAACCCGTCCAACGCCTTTCAGGTAGCCCACGTAGAAGGTGTCTTGCGCCAGCAGCTCACCTGGACGGCTGCTTTCCACGTGGCGCTCTCGGAAACAGGGATTGGCTTTCTCAATCAGGGCGATTTGCTGGGGTGTCAGCTGAATCGCTTCTTGAGCAGCCTTCTCTTCCAGCTTGAGCAAACGTTCATACCGACTGCCCAAGTTGTGCTTGATCAGGATGCTCTGGATAGTGGGTGAACTGACTGATATGCCCTCCAAAGCCAGGTGGTCCCTCAGTCTGTCGCACCCCCAAACAGGGTGCTCCAGACTGAGCGCCAAAATGCGCTCCACCGTCTCGGGAGGTGTGGTGAAAGGATGCGATTTGTGGACCGGTGGGAAGTCTTTCAATCCTTCGATACCGTGGGTTTGAAAACGCCGCTTGTATTCGTAGAACTGAGTCCGGGTCATGCCGCGTTGACGGCAGGCTTCACTTACGTTGCCGAGCGCTTCGGCAAGCTGTAAAACACTAAGACGTTGATGAGCAATCTTTTCTTCAGCAGTCATGGTAACTCTCCTGTTGGGATTATATCCATTTCTTCCATAGATGTCAGGAGAGAAACATAGGAGTACAATTTAGGAGATGAATACAGTTGTTGACATAATAATGTTTATCTTGTTTTTTTCTAGCTACCTGACAGTTTAAAAAAAGGGGGGGGAACGGCATGAGATCTCCAGTAAAATCGGTTTTGCGCAACCATTTTACGAAAAGGAGAAACCCAATGCCGATCACCAAACTCTATCATACATGGATGACCAAGATCA
>DYEX01000071.1 GCA_020725525.1 Desulfovirgula sp. | reverse complement strand
TAGACCCCCATGCCGCGCACGGCGCCACATAGAATGAAAATCACGTTTGAGTATAGAAGAAGAACCGTAGATGACTGGTGATGAGGTCGGCACTCCTTGGTGCGTGGAGAGCCCGACGGTTAGACAGACCCCGGTAGTCCGAAGCACCACATACTGTTGCCCTCCGATGGAGGAGCACGCGGAGTAGAATTTGTGATAAGGGACTACCGCGCCAGTCGGAAATGGAGGCATGCTGGGATGGAAGTTGTACATGAGAGGTGCTGCGGGCTTGATATCCACAAGCGAACCGTCACTGCGTGCATCGTAACGCCGGAGGGGAGAGAGACTCGGACCTTCGGGACCGTAACCAGCGAGCTTTTGAGGCTTGCGGACTGGATTGAATCAAAGGGCTGCACCCACGTGGCGATGGAGAGTACGGGAATCTTTTGGAAGCCGATCTACAACCTGTTGGAGGAGCAGGGTCTTGAGCTGCTGGTCGTGAACGCGAAGCACATCAAGGCGGTGCCCGGGCGGAAGACAGATGTCAAAGATGCAGAGTGGATAGCGGACCTTCTGCGTCACGGGTTACTGCGGGGCAGTTACATTCCGGACAGGCCGCAGCGGGAACTTAGAGAGCTGGTAAGGTACCGCAAGTCACTGATCCGTGAGCGGGCATCAGAGGCAAACCGTATTCAGAAGACGCTTGAAGGGGCGAACATTAAACTGAGTTCGGTGGCTACGGATGTGTTAGGGGTGACGGGTCGAGCGATACTGGAAGAGATAATCGGTGGGAATGTAGATCCGAAAGTTCTGGCTTCATTGGCAAAGGGGCGGCTTAAGAGTAAGCAAGCCGAGCTTGAAGAGGCGCTCAAGGGGCTAGTGGGCCCTCATATCAGGTTCATGCTGGTGGTACAATTGAGCCATATAGATGCGCTAGATGAGGCTATAGAGAGAGTAAGCGCGGAGATAGAGGCTCGGATGCGCCCTTTTCGGGAGGCCCTGCTGAGGCTTGAGACGATACCCGGGGTGGGCAAAAGAACAGCGGAGCTCGTGTTGGCAGAGGTCGGTACTGACATGGGCAGATTTCCGAGCGCCAGTCATCTTGCATCCTGGGCTGGGCTATGCCCTGGGAATAACGAGTCGGCTGGCAAGCGAATGAGCGGTCGAATTCGCAAGGGCAACCCATGGCTTCGCGAAGGTCTCGTCGAAGCCGCCCGTGCGGCCGCGAGGACGAAGAATACGTACCTTTCCGCCCAGTACCATCGGATAGCAGCCCGGAGAGGAAGTAAGCGAGCAGCCGTGGCAGTAGCCCACACCATCCTAGTCATCGTCTACCACATGCTTCAGCGGGGAACCACATACCACGAACTCGGACAGAACTATTTCGACGAGAGAGACAAGGCCAACCTCGTGACAAGAACCGTCAAACGACTTGAGAAACTGGGCTACCGGGTAACCCTCGACGAAGTCGCCTAGCAAGGAACCTTTGATTTTCGGAGTAG
>DYEX01000006.1 GCA_020725525.1 Desulfovirgula sp. | reverse complement strand
TTTTCCTGTCAGCCTCATTTTATGCGATCTGGACGGCTTGAAAGTGGTCAACGACATGCTGGGGCACGAGCAGGGTGACGAGTTATTGCGCCGTGCGGCCAGAGTAATTGCGAGCTGCGTCCGGGTTTCCGACGTGGTGGCCCGGGTCGGCGGGGACGAGTTTGCCGTGATCCTGCCCCAAACAGACCGGAAGACGGCGGAAGAAGTGGCAAAGCGCATAAATGAGGCCGTTGAAAAGGACAACATGCAGCATCCGGATCTCCCTTTGAGCATCTCCGTGGGTGTGGCGACGGCAAAAAATGCTTCGCGCCCGCTGTGGGAAGTCTACAAGGAAGCAGACGACGCGATGTACGTGAACAAGCTTGCCAGCGGGAAGGACCCGCGGGCGGCGGTGATCCGCGCCCTCAAGGCAGCCCTGGCGGAGAAGGATTTCCACAACACGGAGCGCATGAAAGAGATCGCCTGCATGCTGGGAGAGGCGTTGGGGCTCTCGCGCGAAGAACTGGACAGCTTGTGGCTTCTGGTGGAGATGCACGACATCGGCAAGCTGGGAGTGCCGGACCACATTCTTTTCAAGCCCGGTCCTCTGACGGAGGAAGAAAGACAGCAGATCCAGCGCCATCCCGAGGTGGGGTACCGCATTGCCCTCTCCTCCGGCGAGCTGGCCCCGGTGGCCCCTTACATTCTCCAGCATCACGAGCGGTGGGACGGGCGGGGCTATCCCCTGGGACTGAAGGGGGAGCAAATCCACCTCTTGAGCCGTATCCTGGCCGTACTCGACGCCTATGACGCGATGACGTCGGAGCGTCCTTACCGCGGCGCAATGTCGCACGAAGAGGCCCTGGAGGAGCTAAAGAAGTGTGCAGGGAGCCAGTTTGACCCGCAGCTGGTGGAGATTTTTGTAAGGTTGCTGGCGAGAGAAAGGAAAAGCTAGGCATACGGTGAAGGAAAGAGTGATAGTTTTGACCGGATTAGAACAGTTGCGTGTGGCGGCAGAGGAAAAATTTCTTCCGGCGCCTCCCGCATGCTCAGTTAGAAAATCTGCCCATTATAACTGGAGATCCCAAAATTGCCAGTTGCCCGGTAGAGGTTGTTTGGTGAAAGGCTTAAAGTCCGCTATATTCTGGTCAGAGAACCAGAAGCACCGGTAAGAATTTTTGCCGGAGTTTTTTTGTTTACTCTACTTTTTAGGTCGAATTCGGTATTGCCATCCAGCACACCTGATATATAAACTAATATTCAGAAATGTTTTATTTTCCCGGGATGTTCCTGGGAAGGTTCCAGAACTTCAGGAAGGGGGTGGTTCGTTGCGTTTTGTCATTGCTGGCAACAGCGCGGCTGGGGTTGCTGCCGTGGAGACACTTCGCCGCCTGGGCGGGCGGCAAAACCACATTACCGTGGTTACCGACGAACCCGGGGAAACCTATTCCCGCTGCATGCTGCCCGATTTGCTGGCCGGAAAAAAGACGGAATATTCCATCAGATTGCGGCCTCCGGACTTTTACCGGAAGCTGGGCGTGGAACTGCTGGGAGGTGTGGCGGCGGTGGCCCTGCAGCCGGGGGAGAAGAAGCTTCTTTTACAGGACGGCCGGGAACTGGCTTACGACCGCCTGCTGGTGGCCACCGGAGCCCGTCCGGTTTTGCCGGAAGTACCGGGGGCTGAAGCAAGGGGTGTTTTCACCCTGCGTACCCTGACCGACGCCCGGTTAATCGCGTCCCTGGCCCCGCGGGTCTCCCGTGCGGTCATAGCCGGCGGCGGGCTGGTGGGATTGAAGACGGCCTACGCCCTGAAGACAGCCGGCCTGGACGGGGTAACCGTGGTGGTGACCAGCCCGCGCCTGCTCATCAGGCAGCTGGATGAGGAAGCGGCTGCCCTGGTGGAGCGGGAACTGCGCAGTGCGGGCATCAATTTTATTTATAATGCCCGTATCAAAGCCTTTGTTACCGGCTCCGGGGGTGATCTGGCCGGGGTGGAGCTGGAGGACGGCCGGGAGTTGCCCGCCGGGCTGGCGGTGGTGGCCAAGGGCGTGCGCCCCAACGACACCCTGGTGGGAGAAGCTGGCGGCGAGACAGGAAAGGGTATTGTGGTAGATCGTTATCTGCGTACCACCCTGGAAAACGTTTATGCGGCCGGGGACTGTATTCAGGTAACTGACAGGGTAACCGCTCAAAAGGTCAGTTCCGCTCTCTGGACGCTGGCCTTTGAACAGGGGCGCTATGCCGCGGCCAATATGCTGGGCCTGGCCCGCCCATACCCGGCTCCCCTGACCAGGCTGAACAGCGCCCGGTTTGGAACCGTGGATGTGATATCGGTGGGACGGCTGGAGGGGCCGGAGGTAATGGCCCGGTATGACCCTTTGCGTTTCACCTACCGCCGTCTGGTCTTTGATGGCGAACGTCTCGCAGGATTTATCCTGGCCGGGAAGGTGGATGGTGCGGGGGTGTATACGGCCCTGGTCAAGTCGGGCCGCCCGGCCTGGACATACCGCCGGCAGTTGCTGGAGGGACGGGCCGGCAGTGTGGCTTTAAGCAATTTTTTAACCTTTCACTGACGGGCCGGCTTGATGTTGAATACGGATGTTGAGCACGGAGCTTTTTGTCTTTAACCTGGGGAGCAGCTGTATGAGTTTGATACTTTAAATCTGGAGGGAGAGGTATTCATGAAGGATACCCTGTCTGTTGACCCTGCATCTTTAAAAATGCTTGAAATTGCCCGCGAACGGGGAATTGAAACCGCCTGGGACCGCTACCTGGCCCAGCAACCCCAGTGTGGTTTTGGTGAACTGGGACTCTGCTGCCGGAACTGCAATATGGGTCCCTGCCGTATCGATCCCTTTGGAGATGGTCCTCAAAAAGGAGTTTGCGGGGCTACCGGTGATATTATTGTGGCCCGTAACCTGCTGCGGATGATTGCTGCCGGAGCAGCAGCCCATTCGGATCATGGGCGGGACGTTGTGGAAACTGTGATGAGGGTAGCCACCGGCGAAGCAAAGGATTATGCCATTAAGGATGAAAATAAGCTTAAAGCACTGGCAGCCGAATTTAACATTAACACTGAAGGCAGGACGGTTAAAGAAATAGCTAAAGAACTGGCTGAAGCAGTATTGGAGGAGTTTGGAACCAGAAAAGGCTATATTCAGACGGTGGAACGGGTACCTGCAAAGCGTAAAGAAATTTGGGAGAGGCTGGGCCTGTTACCGCGCGGTATAGACCGGGAAGTGGTGGAAGCCATGCACCGGACTCATATGGGAGTGGATAACGATCCGGCCAACCTCATTCTGCATGGTTTGCGCTGCAGCATCTCCGATGGCTGGGGTGGCTCTCTTCTGGCCACGGAATTTTCCGACGTGCTGTTCGGTACTCCTCAGCCGGTAAAGGGTAAGAGTAATCTGGGCGTGATCTGCAAAAACGCGGTAAATATACTTGTGCACGGTCACGAGCCAATTCTGTCCGAAATGCTGGTTGCAGCGGCAAAGGATCCGGAACTGGTCGCCGCCGCGCGGGCCAGGGGAGCAGATGGTATCAATCTGGTGGGCATGTGCTGCACCGGCAACGAGATCCTTATGCGCCACGGCATTCCTGCCGCCGGCAATTTCCTTCAGCAGGAACTGGCAATTATTACCGGAGCACTGGAAGCTGTAGTGGTGGACGTGCAGTGCATCATGCCCGCCCTCGGCCAGCTGGCCGCCTGCTACCACACGAAGTTTATCTCCACTTCACCGAAAGCTAAATTCCCCGGTGCTGTGCACGTACCCTTCGACGAACATCATGCCCTGGATACCGCCCGGGAGATTATCCGCCTGGCCGTTGAAAACTATCCCAACCGGAATAAAGACCGGGTTTTTATCCCTGAAGATATCACCGAATATGTGGCCGGCTTCAGTGTAGAAGCAATTTTAAAGATACTGGGCGGTACGCTGAACCCGCTTATCGATGCCATTAAAAACAGGAGTATTAGAGGCATTGCCGCGCTGGTCGGCTGCAACAACCCGAAGATAACCCAGGACTACAACCATCTCAATATGGTTAAAGAATTGATTGCAAAGGACGTGCTGGTGGTAGAAACCGGGTGTGCGGCCATTGCCAGCGCCAAAGCCGGGCTGCTTTTGCCGGAAGCGGCAGAACTGGCCGGTCCGGGCCTGGCAGGGGTTTGCCGGGCGCTCGGAATACCGCCCGTTTTGCATATGGGTTCCTGTGTGGACATCAGCCGGATTTTAGTGGTTGCCGCAGCCATTGCCGGGGAACTGGGCGTGGATATTGCAGATCTTCCTGTGGCGGGGGCTGCGCCGGAGTGGGTGTCGGAAAAGGCGGTGAGTATCGGCGCTTATGTGGTGGCCTCCGGTATCTTTACCGTTTTGGGTACTGTTCCGGCGGTGCTGGGCAGCAAGGTTGTAACGGAATTGCTCACCCGCCAGGCAAAGGATCTGGTGGGCGGCTATTTTGCCGTGGAAACGGATCCCTTTAGAGCTGCGGAATTGATCATTAACCACATTGATGAGAAACGGGCAGCTCTGGGTATTTAGGGGGTAGCACAAATGCAAAAAGAAGTATTAATTAACTTCGACCGGTGCCTGGGCTGCCGTTCCTGCCAGCTGGCCTGTGCCGTGGCTCACTCCACTGCGGGCAATCTTTTTGGCGCCATCTTAAACGGCGAAAAACCGCGCACCCGCATTTTCGTACACCAGGTGGGCGGGCAAAAGGCACCTCTGAACTGCCGTCACTGTGAGGACGCCCCGTGTATTGACGCCTGCATTGCCGGGGCCATGCACCGGCAGGAGGACGGCACGGTAACCAATGTGGGCGGCGAGCAGCAGTGCACCGCCTGCTGGATGTGCGTGATGGTCTGTCCTTACGGTGTGATCCGCAGCGACGCCGCCGGCACCATGGCCCTGAAGTGCGACCGGGAATGCCGGGATGAAGCAGGGGTGCCGGCCTGCGTGCGTGCCTGCCCCACAGGGGCGCTGGTTTACGCCGGGGTGGACGAATACAGCGGCCGGCGGCGTGTGGATGTGCTGGCGCGCGCATTGCAACAGGTGAGTGGCAACTTTTGAAGCCGCAGCAAGTACCTTTTGGATTAAAAGAGCACCCTCCGGTTCAAGGAGGGTGCCTTTTTTCACAGCGCACGGTAACCTGAGGCAGAAGACCACCATGGGCATGGGGCAGTGCCTGCAGAGCCGCGTCTGGAACCCGGACGAACTCCTGCGGGAGGTGGGAAAATGAGCCGCAAACTGAAACTCGCCTACGGTTATTGCAAAAGCGGAGCCAGTAATTTTCAAACGTCTGCCCGGGGATCGCGAGGCGCCTGCTACACCCGGTATGCGCAAAAAATTTCCCCGGCCGGTAGGTAATTGAGCAAAAGTGTCGAATTTCCCCAGATATTGAAGCTTTATTGGTAACGGCATTTAATCTGGTAAAGTAATAAACCAAACACGCCGGGGTGTATAACCCCCGCTGCACTGAAAGCTCGCCGCTTTACCCTCATGCAGTGACGGGAACCCGGCTGCCGGCCAGGACTTGGGGGAGATACCGGGATGTCCTTAAAAACCAGGATAGTCCTCACCCTATGTGCCGCATTCGCCATTCTTGCCCTTGTTTTTTACGCGGTTTCTCATGTGATCGCAAATAACATTGTAGCTGAGCTGGAAAGAGATGATCTTAAGCAGAATATTGAGCGGGTCTTGCAGGCCCTGGAAAGGGATATGGCGGAGTTGGATAAATATACCGAAGATTGGGCTGCATGGGATGATACGTATATATTTGTGGAAGAAAGAAACGAGGAATACATAAAAAAGAACCTGGTCGACAGCACCTTTGAGGTTCTTAAGATCAACTATATAGTGATTATAAGCACCGGGGGAGAAATGGTGTACGCCAGGGGATACGATCCGGAGGAGGGAGAAGATATCCCCGTACCCCGGGAAATTGTTTTTCCGGCCCGCCAGAAAGCAGGTGGCCTTAAAGGGCTGGTGGTGACGCCGGAAGGGCCGGTGCTGGTGATCGCCAGGCCCGTTCTCAAAAGCGATGGAACTGGACCAGCCCGGGGGATCCTGATCTTCGGCCGTATCTTAAATGATAAGCATTTAAAAGAGCTCTCGGAGATTACCCGCCTGCCCCTCACCCTTCACCCGCCGGGGGCCGTGGACTTCCGCGACCTGCAGCCGGCGGGCTCTTTAGAGAACGGGGAGCCCTGCTACGCCAGGATAATTTCCCCTGGGGAAAGCGCCGGCTTTACCGTCATTAAAGACCTGCAGGGGAAAACCGCCTTAATCCTCCAGGTTAATTCGGACAGGCGCGCTGCCAGGGTGTTCCAGTCCGCCAGAAAGGCCTTCAGCCTCTATCTGGCGCTGGCGGCGGTCCTGTGCTGCAGCCTGGCCCTGTTCTGGCTGAACCGTGCCGTCGTATCCCGGCTGGCAAAGCTTACCGCTGCCGTAACCAGCACGGGCTACCAGTTTCCCCTTTCCTCCGGGTTCCCGGTTCTGGGGGGAAGGGATGAGCTTGCCCTTCTTTCCGCTGAAATCGGCAAAATGCTGGACAGGCTGGAGGAGTACCGGCGGGAGATAAGCGACAAGGAAAAGAAATACAGGGCGGTGGTGGAAAACGCCGCCGAAGCCGTCGTGGTGGTCCAGGAGGGCGTGGTCAAATTTGCCAACCGGGCGGCTGCGGTCCATACAGGCTACACAACGGAAGAGATTGTCTCCAGGCATTTCCTTGACTTCATTCACCCGGAAGACAGGGAGGCGGTATGGGAACATTACAGGGAATTGCTGGAGAATAAATGCATCTTATACGCATTTCCGTTCAGGGTAATAGCCAGGGACGGGAGTATCAAGTGGGCGGAAACAAACTCCGTGGTGGTCGAGTGGGAGGGGCAACCCGCCACCCTGCATTTTTTGACCGACATCACCCCGCGCAGGATTCTGGAAGAAGAGCTGCAGCGGTTGATGGCAGAAAAATCCCTGATTCTCGACAGCCTTACGGAGCTGGTTGTATTTATAGACCGGGACATGCAGATCATTTGGGCCAACCGCGCGGCCGGCCAATCCGTCGGCAGGAGCCCCGGGGACCTTTTTGGAGCGAAATGCCACGAAATATGGCACGGCAGGAGCGATCCCTGCCAGGGCTGCCCGGTGGTGCAGGCTATGGAGACCGGCCGGGTGTGCACAGGGGAGGTGGCTTCGCCGGACGGCCGCCTGTGGAGTATTACTGCCTCCCCCGTTAAGGACGAAAAGGGAAACGTGATCGGGACCGTGGAAGCAGCCCTGGATATCACCGAGCGCAGGCGCTACGAGGAACAGTTGAAATATTTGAGCCTGCACGACCCATTGACAGGCCTTTACAACCGGGCCTTTTTCCAGGAAGAGCTCAGGCGTTTATCTGCCAGCCGGGAATACCCGATAACCGTCCTGGTGGTCGATCTGGACGGCCTTAAGCTGGTCAACGATACCCTGGGTCACGCCAGGGGCGATGAAATGTTGAAGGCCTGCGCAGATGTCTTGAGAAATTCCCTGCGCCGTTCCGATATCCTGGCCCGCATAGGGGGCGATGAATTCGCCGCCCTTTTGCCGGGAACGGATGAAAAAACCGGGGAAGATATTGTATGCCGGATACGCTTCCGGATCGATGACTACAACAAAGAACACCCCGAGCTGCCCCTGCACGTGTCTACAGGCTTTGCCACGTGCCTGAGCGGGGACGGATCCCTCGAAGACACCTTTAAGAAGGCCGACGATCTCATGTACCGCCATAAGCTTGTGTACAGGGCCAGCGCACGAAACCAGATCGTAAGCGCCCTGCTGGCAGCCCTCAAAGAAAAGGATTACCTCGCTGCGGGGCACGCCGAAAGGCTGAAAGAAATGTGTCTTAAAATGGGCGAGAAACTGGGGCTTTCTCCCCGGCAGATGGCAGACCTGGCCCTTTTGGCCCAGGTCCATGACCTGGGCAAGGTTGCCGTGCCGGACAGCATTTTATTCAAGAAAGGCCCGCTTACAGAGGAAGAATGGGAGGTCATGCGGCAGCACCCCGAAAAGGGCTACCGCATCGCCCTGTCCTCCCCCGACCTCGCCGGGGTGGCGGACTTGATTCTCAAGCACCACGAAAGGTGGGACGGGAAGGGATACCCCCTGGGGCTGAGAGGAGAAGAGATACCGTTGGAATGCCGCATCCTGTCCATTGCCGATGCCTTTGACGCCATGACCGGCGGGCGGCCGTACCTAAAGCCCAGGAGCAAAGAAGAGGCGATAGCAGAGCTTAAAAGATGCGCGGGAAGCCATTTCGACCCGCACCTGGTTGATGTCTTTGTTTCTCTATCGCACTTGATGTAGCCTTGACATAAGCCACGCGATCCTGTATGCTCTTAGCAAGAGAATCCTTCGCTGGATGAAAATGGGGGACGAGAGTGGAGTATATCCCTTTTGATTATCCGGACCGGATCAGGCGGCTGCGGGCCAAATTGGGCTTGAGCCAGAAGCGCCTCGCGGAACTTCTGGGCGTCTCCTTTGCGTCCGTCAACCGGTGGGAGAACGGGCAGGCGCGCCCCAACCGCCTGGCGTGGGGTCAGCTCCTGCGTCTGGAAATAGATGGTCCCGGGGGGTTACGCAAACTACCGCTCACCGGCGGCAGCAGCAGTCAGGTAGCCAGCGCGCTATCTGCGGCCGAAGACAAAGCGGCCTACCGGCCGTCCGCTGTGCCGCCGGAGCCGCACGAGCCGGGCAAAGTAGATTTCACCGCCCCGCCGGAGATCGTCCGCCTGGCCGTCGAAGCCGAGCGCCTGACTTACGGCCACCTTTTCAGCCCGGCCTTTGCCACCGAAACCTCACTGATTGACCCGTTACCGCACCAGCGCATCGCCGTGTATGACCATATGCTTCCCCAGCCCAGGCTGCGGTTTTTGCTGGCCGATGATGCCGGTGCCGGCAAGACCATTATGACCGGTCTCTATATCCGTGAAATGCTCACCCGGCGGCTGATCCGGCACGTCCTGATCGTGCCGCCCGCAGGCCTGGTCGGGAACTGGCAAAGGGAACTGCGAACACTCTT
>DYEX01000070.1 GCA_020725525.1 Desulfovirgula sp. | reverse complement strand
TTATACAACGCATTCCGAAAAAGTCAGTGAAACTGTGGTAAATACTTATCATATATCCAAAGAAAAGGTTCGGGTGGTACCTTTTGGCGTCTATGAACAGTATGCCACCCCCGAAAGAAACGGGGCCAGAAAAGAGCTTAATTTAGACGGCTTTGTCATTCTCCACTTCGGAATGATCCGCCAGTATAAAGGAATTCCTATTCTGGTAAAAGCGTTTGACCTGTTACCGGAAGAAGTTGCGGAATCTTCTACACTGGTCATTGCCGGCGAGGATTGGGGCGACGATCCGGAGCTTGTGCCGGCAATAAATCGATCAAAGTACCGGAACAGGATAGTGTTCCAGCCCGGTTTTGTTCCCGATCAGCATGTGCCGAAATATTTTGCGGCTGCCGATGCGGTGGTGCTGCCTTACCTGCGAACCTGCGGCAGCGGCGTGGCACACATCGCTGTGGCCAACGGCCGGCCGGTCATCACCGCCGATTTGCCGGCCATGCGGGAATGTCTTAATACCTATGAAGGAGCCAGCTTTTTTCCTCCCGGAGACGCTGCTGCTTTAAGGGACAGGTTGATGGAAGCTTATCTCAGGTGGGTGAAAGAGGGCCCGAAGAGCTACAGCTTTCAAGGCCCGAGCTGGGAAGAAATAGCCAGGCAGTACGAGGAAATAATTTCCGGGTTAAATGTGAGGTAAAAATGAAAATTGCCCAGGTAACCCCCCGCTATTACCCTAATATTGGCGGGGTTGAAAAATTTGTCAAAAAAATAAGTGAAGAATTGGTTAAAAAAGGGCATGATGTAGATGTTTTGACTGCTGACGCCCAGGGAAAGACATTTACAGAATCAGATTTTAACGGGGTCATCATTAAACGATTTCCTCCATCGGGGCCTTTTCATTATTCTTCTGCGTTATATAATTATTTAATCATTAATGGGAAAAATTATAATCTTATCCATGCCCACAGCTTTCATACTTTACTGCCGCTGTTATGCGCCAGGGCGAAGGAAAAGGGCGATTTTAAACTGGTTTTAATGGGGCATTACCACGGCAAAGGACGCACCCCTTTGACCAGTTTTCTTCTACAAGCGGGCCGTTTCTGGTTTGCCCGGAATTATCAAAAAGCAGATCTTTTATTGTGCCATACTGAATATGAAAAAAAGTTGTTAGTAGATCATTTTAAGTTAACAGAAACCAAAATAAAAATAATTCCAAGCGGGGCGGCCGTTGATGAAATTCGTTCGGCCGATCCCTTTGCGAAAACCGGCAAGATCTTACTGATTGTCAGCCGCCTGGAAAAATACAAAAATGTCCACCTGGCCATCCGGGCCATGCCTTACCTGCCGGAAGATTATCAGCTTGTGGTTATCGGGGACGGGCCTTACCGGAAACAACTTGAGCGGCTTGCTGCTAACTTGGGTATGAACAGCCGGGTCAAATTTACAGGGCGGCTTTCCGACGAAGAAATCTACCGCTGGTACAAAACCTGCGACCTGGTCTTAAATTTATCCGACCTGGAGGCTTTCGGCCTTACCGTCATAGAGGGGCTGGCTGCCGGGAAGCCGGTTCTGGTGAACGACCGCACCGCGCTGGGCGAGCTTGCCCGACGGTTTGAAGGGGTGACGGCGGTGGAAGTTGAGAGAATATCCGGCACGGAATTGGCCGGGGCTATTCGAGGACGGATGAAAATGCAACACTGCATTATTGATTTAAGCGAGTACAAATGGGACGTCATAGCGGAGAGGTTGAGTGATTATTATAAAGAATTTTTCTAACTGGCTAAGATAGTTTCGAGATAACGTTACCTTTTTAGTTTCTTATGGTTTAGTTAGGACTTTTAACTTCTTGGAGGTAACCGGTGAAAATTCTAATGGTCTCCGAATTTTTCCCGCCTGTGATGGGTGGGTTGGAACGGCATGTGGCTGAATTAAGCAGGGCGCTGGCGGAAAAAGGCCATAAAGTGAAAGTCCTGACGATTGGGTGGAAAGGGCTCCAGCCATATGAAAAACAAGACAGTCTCGAGATTTTCCGTATATCGGGTATTTTTCAGCGTTTTGGATTTCTTTATGGCAACAAGAACCGGCGATTTCACCCGCCGATGCCGGATTTAGTCCTGGCAAAAAAAATATCCAGTTTTGTCAAAGATTTTTGGCCAGATATAATCCATTGCCATGGCTGGATTGTATATTCAGTATTGCAGTCGAAAAAGTTTTTTAATGTCCCCTTAGTCGTGACTTTTCATGATTACGGCTTGATCTGTCCCAAGCGCACAATGCTAAGGGGCACTTCAATTTGCCGGGTTCCTTTTACGACTGAGTGTATATCTTGCGCTAGGGATGGTCTTGGATCTTATAAAAGTAAACCTACCTTTTGGGGAATAAGGGCAAATAGAAGTAAGATAAAGTTGGTAGATAGATTTATTGCTGTCAGTAGCTTCGTTAAAGATGTACACCAAAAATACCTGGATCTTGGTGAAAGTAAAATATGCGTGATCCCGAATTTTCATAGCCCTGTTGTAAATGAAGAGCTTGCAACAGCCGGCATTGAACTGCCGCGAGATTTCATCCTTTTCGTAGGCACCTTTTCTTTTTCTAAGGGCGTGGATGTCCTCCTTAAAGCATATAAAAAGTTAAAAACTGATGTAAAGTTGGTTTTGATCGGGTTCAAGTACCATAATTTCAACTTTCAGCCAAACGAAAATATTATTATCCTGGAAAACCAGCCCCACCACATTGTCATGAAGGCTTGGCGGAAGTGCCGCTTTGGGGTGGTTCCTTCCGTTTGGCCTGAACCATGTCCCACCGTAGCTTTGGAAGCTATGGCTTGCGGCAAGGCGGTTGTGGCCTCTGATATCGGGGGTTTAAAGGATATTGTGGTACATAACGAAACGGGGATTTTGGTACCGCCGGGGGATGCGGAAGCCCTGGCACTGGCTATGGGCAGGCTGATTGATGAACCAAAGCTGGCGGGAGAGATGGGGGAAAAGGGGCGGAAAAGACTATGGGAATATTTTAGCCTCGCCTTAGTGGTGGAGCAAATTGAGGATTTATATAATAGTTTAAAAGAAAGTGTTTAATATTTATGAACGTGTGGACGATGTGAAAAAGGGAAAATAAGATAGATATTTCAAAAGATGTATGTTATCTGGCAACCAATGGTCGATGATCTGGATATCTATTTTAGAAATTGTCAGGGTGGTTTTAAATGACGGATATCTTTAAAAAGACAGTCTTCTGGTGGATAATTTCGCTTCTTGGATTTGGGTTGTTGACGATCTGTTATATCCTGGCCTGGCATGGGGAGGTTTCTTATGCTCTTTTTTGGGTTGGGATGGGGGTTAGCTGTTTTTCACTGCTTTTTGTAGTACTTTTGGGCAGAAATAAGATACATATTTTGTTTACATTGTTTATTCTTGGGCTGGTAATTTATTCGGTTCATATTTATCGTAATATAGATTATTTTATTGCCCGTGATGAAATGCATCGTTTCCAGGTCTATAATACGATAATTGAAGATGGTTTTATTGATAAGGAACATACAACCTTCCCGATTTCAGCTTATTATCCAGGAATGGAAATATTAATTTCAGTTCTTTCAAAAATTACTGCTCTAAAGCCAATTGTTTCTGCTAAAACAATTGCTGGGTTTGTTCACTCTTTAGATCTGCTAATACTTTGTCTTTTTTTTAATAACATCAGCAAGTTTTCTATTAGCATAGCAGGTTTAGCAACATTTATATATGCAATTAATCCCAGATTTGTGCTTTTTGACGCCCAGGTTTCTTATGAGACAATGGCTATAACTTTGGTGATACTTCTTTTTTTGCTGATACAATACAAGTTGCATAATCAAAATACCGTTGGCATATTTATCATATCTCTTCTGACTCTTTTTTCATTGATTGTGACCCATCATTCTTCACCATATATGTTTATATTTTACATTATGATTACCAGTTTGCTTATTTATTATGATAAATTAAGAAATAAGGTTTCATTCAAAAGCGTTGATACATTTTTTATGCTGAGTACAGTCGCGACATTTAGCTGGCTTATTTATGTGGCAACAAGCACTATTGGATATGTAGCCGGTAATATTATTTATAAAGCGTTACATATTATTTACGCTGGAGCTTTTGAAGGGAAAGGCACAGAAGCGGTATTGAGTATGGCTACCTCTTACGTACCTATTTATGAAACAATTCCTAAGCGATTCTTTTTTCCACCAACATTAATTATTCTTTGCGGGCTAGGAGTTTTTCTTTTTTTAAAATACTATTATAAACAGCACATGTTAAAATTTCCTGAATCAACAGCATTGCTTTTATGGAGTTTGCCAATTTTCTTTTTAAGCTGGCCCTTAACTATTTCAACAGGATTTGGTGCGGAGTTAGGCTACAGAGTTTGGGCGTTTGCATTTATAGGAGTTGCTTTTGTCTCATCGCTTACTTATTATTACCTTTGGAACAGGAAAAATAGAGCATATAAATTTTTTATTGTTTCAACATTAATTGTATTGTTTATAAGTGGGATCTCTTTAGGAAGACCAGATATCACCAGATTACCAGCTGAAAAACCAGTTAGCTTAACAAGTTTTTATAACCTGGATTTGTTTAAAGCGGCAGATTGGCTAAGGGCATCAGCAGGGAAAAAGCTGAATGTTGCTGGAACAGAGGCAGTATGGGACATCGTAGGGGGATACGGAGCGCAAAAAGTTAGTTTGCTACCATCTGCTGACTTATTTTTAAAAGAAAAAATAGATGATGATTTTATAAAAATAGTTAAGAATTTTAATTATATAGTTGCTGATCAAAGGATAACAAAGTTGCTTTATACCGAACCAGGTGATTTATTTCATCGTAATAATATTTCTGAACAGTGTAGAGGAAATCTGCCGGATGCCGCTATTGAAAAATTTAATAATTATTGTGGAATTAGCAAGGTATATGCAAATGGTAATATAAAAATTTATCGCCGGGAAGGTTAAACTAATTTATTATTATCCCGCGTGCTAAAGCATGTATAGCGAAGAATGGCATTGAGGTGAAGCAATGAAGATTGTCGAAGCGCGCGAATACTACGGCCTGCACCGGGGCGATAAGGAGTCCATGCCGGCTAAAATAATCGCCGATAAATACCAGGTTGATTATGTTGTGCTGGCTCCCGACCTGCCGGCTAAGGAGGACAGGGCGACCGGCACGGTGAAGGGGCGGCGCTTAAAGGGGGAGAAGGCTTTAGAGGAAGTGGCGGGGGGGAGTAAATATTACCGGGTTAGGCTCCTGCCTGCCTTTGAGTGGCGCACCTCCTGGATGCCGACCATATTTTTTGAAATTATAAAAGAGCGGCCGGACCTCCTGGTCTGCTCGCCCGGATATACTTTTAGTTTAAAAGACTACGCCATTATGGCGGCGAAAAAACTTTTAAATGTCCCGCTGGTATTTTTGGATGCGGGGGATGAGATATTCGCGCAGACCTTTTTTAAAAGGATATTGTCCCCTGTGGAAAGGATCTGGGTGAGAAAGTGCGTAGATCTGGTCATCACTTACTCGGAACTGGGCCAGGAGCACCTGCGCAGGGTCTATGGGCTCCCTTTGCAGGCAATCAAGGTGATTCCCAAGGGCATTAACCTGAACAGGTTTTCTCCTTCTCTTGACGGGCGGCCTTTTTTAAAAGAGCACGGCATACCGGCAGGCTTTACCGCGCTGTACGTAAGCCGTTTAGATAAACCAAAAGGGCCGCACGTCTTTTTAGAGGTGGCCAAAAAATGCCGGGAGCTTGGCCTGCCGGAACTAAACTTTGTGCTGGTTGGCGACGGGGAGATGCGTGCCGAACTGGAGGAATACTGCCGGGAGAACAGTTTAGATAACGTTTACTTTACCGGCATGCTGCCCAACAGAAAAATAGCCGCGGCCTACGCTGCAGCCGATGTATTTGTCATGCCCTACACAAAAGACCTTTTTGCCGCCGGGTTCGGCACGGTGGTGGCAGAGGCCATGGCCATGGGCAAGCCGATCATCATCGGGTTAAAAGGGTATGAAAAATCGACGCCGCTAAAGCACATGGAAAACGCCATCCTGACCAGCCCGGGCAACGCAGAAGAGATTGCCGAAGCAATAGCAAGCCTTTATCACGATGGCAAATTACGAGAAAGGCTGGGGCAAAGCGCCAGGGCCTACGCCCAAAAACAAATGGATTGGCAGGCCCAGGCGGACGTTTATTACGAATTGTACCGCCAGTTGATCGCAGCAAAAAGAGGAAACAGAAAAGGAGGTGGCTAGCCGGTGCGGGTGCTTTTCCTTACCGCCTGGTACCCCTCAAAATACAATCCGGTGGCTGGTATTTTTGTCAGAGAGCACGCCAAAGCCGTTTCGCTGTTTAACGAAGTGGTTGTGCTCTATGCCCAAGCCGCCCAGGAAAAGCAGGATAAGCTGTTTGCCATCGAAGATTGCGTGGAAGAAGGTGTGCGCACGTTGCGCGTTTATTACCGGCGGCCTGCCCTTCTCCCCCTGCTTCCCAAAATTTTATATTTTCTGGCCATACTTTACGGGTGGCGGTACATTAGAAGGCGGGACTTTCTGCCCGACATAATTCACGGCCACGTCTGCACAGTAGGGATTCCGGCCATTATATTGGGAAGAATGCTAAAAAAACCGGTCGTTTTTACCGAACACAGCACTGGTTTTCCCAGGCGCAACCTTCCCTGGTACGATATTTTGTCTGCCCGGTTTGCTTACCCCAGGGCAGACATGGTTTGCCCGGTGAGCGCAGACCTGGCCGGACATATAGCAGGCTACGGGATCAAGGCAAACTTTCACGTGGTGCCGAACACCGTAAACCTGGATTTGTTTTCTGCTGAAGGCAAAAGACCGGAGGCAATAAAAAAGATTCTTACCGTGGCTATGCTCGACCCTAAAAAAGGAATTCCTTACCTGCTCGAGGCGCTGGCGGAGATCAGCAGGCACAGGACTGATTTTGTTTTGGATATTGTAGGGGACGGGCCATACCGGGAGGAGTACGAAAAAATGGCCGCAGATCTGGGGATCGGCCGGCTGGTGGCTTTTCACGGGGTTAAGCCCAAGGAGGAGGTGGCGGCTTTCATGCGCGAATGCGACCTGTTTGTGTTGCCAAGTTTGTGGGAGACTTTTGGGGTGGTGCTGGTAGAGGCCATGGCCTGCGGCAAGCCGGTGTTGGCCACCGCTGTGGGCGGGGTGCCCGAGATTGTCAACCCCGGCGTTGGCAAATTGATCCCCCCCAAAGACCCTGTTCTCCTGGCCAAAGCCATTGATGAGATGCTGGATAATTTAACTCAATATGATCATAAAGCTATTGCCTCATATGCCCGGAAGCGCTTTAGCTATGAAGCGGTGGGGAAGGCCTATGATATGTGCTACCAAAAAGTGCTAAAAGAAAAGGAGCTTAATTAATAATGATTGCAATTTCCAGCCCTTTTATTGGTGATGAAGAAATAAAAGCGGTGGAAGAAGTGTTGCGCTCAGGAAACCTTGCTCAAGGCAGGAAAGTGGCGGAGTTTGAAGAGGCTTACGCGGCCTATGTCGGGACGAAATATGCCGTGGCTGTAAGTTCAGGCACGACCGCGCTGCACCTTTCGCTTTTGGCCCACGGCATCGGGGAGGGGGATGAGGTGATCACCACCCCCTTTAGCTTTATAGCCACTGCTAACGCTATCTTGTTTGCCGGAGCGAAGCCGGTGTTTGCAGACATCGACGAAAAAAGCTTTAACCTAGACCCTGAAAAGATTGAAGAAAAAATTACTTCCAAAACAAAAGCACTTATCCCGGTACACCTTTACGGGCAGCCCTGTGATATGGATAGGATCATGGAAATTGCCCGGAAATACAGCCTGGTGGTCATTGAAGATGCCTGCCAGGCGCACGGGGCAGAGTATAAAGGAAAAAAAGCGGGTTCTTTCGGAACGGGCTGTTTTTCTTTTTACCCCACTAAAAATATGACTACCGGGGAGGGCGGCATGATCACCACCGACTATCCTGTGATCGCTGCCAGAGCAAGGATGCTCAGGAACCACGGCCAAAAAGAAAGGTATTTACACGAAGTGTTGGGTTATAACTTCCGGATGACCGATATCGCCGCCGCCATCGGTCTTTGCCAGTTGAAAAAGCTGGACCATTTCAATGAACAGCGGAGAAAAAACGCGGAAATGTTAAACCAGGGACTTAAGGATATAAAAGGGATAAGGACGCCTTGCGTTTCTCCAGCAGTAAAGCACGTTTTTCACCAGTATACAATAAGAGTGACGGGTGATTTCGCCATTTCCAGAGATGCTCTTCGGGAGAAGCTGATCAAGGAGGGCATAGCCGCTGAAATTTATTATCCCTTGCCCATCCACCACCAGCCCCTGTACCGGAGACTGGGTTATAATGATCATCTACCCCAGACCGAAAAAGCTGCCCAGGAAGTGCTTTCGCTGCCCGTTCATCCGGCGCTGGGAGAAGAAATATTTAAAATTTTAAGTGTCGTTAGGCGGATCGTGAAAGAATTATAATAGGAAAATGATATAATAAAAATTGTCGTTCACCCATGGTTCTGGAATTTACTGTGAAGGAGAGCTGTGATTAAAATGTCAACTTTCCAATGCGGAGAAAACGTAAGAATTGGCCAAAATGTAATTATCGAAGAAGGCGTAGTCCTGGGAAATAATATCACTATTTACGACCACACCATTATCAGAAAAGGAGCAATAATTGGCGACAATGTAATTATCGGCTACCGGGAATTTAAATCAGAGGAAAAACCAGCGAAAGAACTTTTAACTGAAATCGGCGAAAACGTAAAGGTGCGCAGCGGTACCGTAATTTACTGGGGAACCCGGATCGGGAATAACTCTTCGGTGGGCCACAATGCGGTAATCAGGGAAAGGACTATAATTGGACACGATACCTATATTGGTTCTTTAACTGCTTTTGAAGGTGATACAAAAGTTGGAAACTATGTTGGCATCCATACGCAGTGTCATATAACAAAGTTCTGCGATATTGGCGATTATACTTTTATTGCTCCGCTTTTTGTTGGCGCCAACGACCAGGCCATGGCCCACCGGCGAGCCGGTCACGGCCAGAACCTGGTTGGCTTTACCACGGAAAAATACGTGCGTATTGCCGTGGGGGTAACAGTTTTGCCCGGTGTGCGCTTCGGTGAAGGGTGCATTGTGGGCGCGGGCAGCGTGGTGACCAAAGACGTGCCCCCTTACACGGTGGTGATGGGAGTGCCGGCCAGGGTGGTAAAGGAAGCCCCCCGGGAAAGTGTTGTCTTTGAAAAGGATGGAGACTAAATGTTGGGATCTTTAAAAGCAGGCGTCATCGGTGTAGGCGCTATGGGCAGGAACCACGCTCGGATTTACGCCGGGCTTCCGCAAGTAAAGCTGGTGGGTGTGGCGGATATAAATGAAGAGCAGGCCAGATCCGTGGCCCAATGCTACGGTTGCCGGGCGTACAAAAATTATCAGGAGCTTTTGGAAGAAGAATTGGACGTAGTAAATATTGCTGTGCCCACCACCTTGCATTTTGAGGTGGCACGAGAGGCCATTCAAAGAAAGATTAACGTGTTAATAGAAAAACCGGTTGCCCACAGTATTGAACAGGTTGATTTATTGATTGAAACAAATAACAAAAGTGATGTAAAAGTGATGGTGGGGCATATCGAGCGCTTTAACCCGGCGGTGAAAAAGCTCAAGGAATTAATCGATGGCGGCGCGCTGGGGGAAATCATCTCCCTTTCCGCCAAAAGGGTGGGGCCGTACAACCCCAGGATAAGAGACGTGGGTATTATTTTAGACTTAGGGACGCACGACATTGACGTGATGGCCTATTTATCTGGCGCCCAGGTAAAAAGCGTTTACGCCGTGGCCGGAAGCGTTTTTCACAATCATGAGGATCACGCCATTATCACCCTTAAATTTGATAACGGCTCAAGCGGGGTAATCGACACCAACTGGCTTACCCCGCATAAGTTAAGAAAACTTACCGTTGTTGGCGCTAAAGGAATTGCGGAAGTGGATTACCAGGAGGCCAGCCTGAGGTTATATGACAGGGAATGGGTAAGGGAAGCAAAAATCGAAAAGAAAGAGCCCTTGACTCGAGTTTGAAAGCCAGAAACTGTTATTTTACCCCCAAAAATCCGCGAAGCCTTGAAAAATGGGCATTTTGCATTGTAAAGCAATGCCAGAATGGAAAGCAACTGTCAAAAAACCGGCGATTTTTGAAAAGTCGTAGT
>DYEX01000069.1 GCA_020725525.1 Desulfovirgula sp. | reverse complement strand
GTGCCGTTAATACCGGGCTTTGCAGCCCTTTTCTCCCGGATTTTACGGGCAATTTCTTCCGTTACCCGGCGGCTTTTACCTCTGTCGGAACGATATCCGGGCTTCAAGCCGTCCAGGCCGTGCAGACGATAAAGGTACAGCCACCACTGGAAGCTTTTGATTGAATAGCGCCTGAAGCCGTAGTGGGGCATTTCCACCGGTGTGGCCGCCAGCCTTTTAAAGTACTCCTGCTGGTTCGGCACCTGGTCGTTCAATACCGGTGCAATAAAGGCAAACTTTTTCAGGGCGATTTGTTCCCGTTCCTTCTCGCCAAGCACGGGGAACCAGGCCTCCTCCTGTTAAATAATGGGAGGCTTTAAGCGCTTAAAGCCGTTTTCCGGCGCCTTCACCAGCATAATATCATTTTCCGCGGCTTGTCCCCAGGCAAAAGTTCTGTTGGTGGTGTTTTTTAACCGGTGGAGGTACTCAGCAGTCTCCCGGTATGCTAAAATAATTTGACAGGAGCCATAAAAGAGTGCCGGCATTGGGCGAAGAACCTGGCGGAGAAGGTCTGGATGCGGGGAAATCCAGTTGCCACAATGCGCAGTACCTTTTGGGCTCCTTTTCTTTTATCCATACTGTCCTCCGGCAGGCTGACCCCGGGGATGAGCTCTCGCAAGCCCACCTTGATCCGTTTTAAATTGGCCAGAAACCGTCCGGTGTAGAATTGCAGGTGGCCCGGGTCCCAGTACAGGTGTTGAAAACGGGACTTGAGTAATTGCAGACAGGCCCGCAGGGAATGGGTGGAGACCAAAACATACAGTAAAACTATGTATATCAGCTCTACGGAGTACTGGAAATACGGCAGACAGAAGGAGGGCAGGAGCGATACGGTCTTGCCGCAGTACTTGCAGTAGTACCGGCGGATGAAAATGCGGCCGCTGAAATCTCCCGCCAGCACGTTCCGATGATAAAATCCGTGCTTTTGCAGGGGTACCTGGACCCGGCAACCGGGGTTGGGGCATGAGGCGGGTTCGGGAAAGGGGAAATCTCTGCCCAAACGTTGATATTCCGCAGGCGATACCGGGGTGTAAAATATCTGCTGCATGACAACCACTACCAGCAAATATTCTACGCTAACCCT
>DYEX01000068.1 GCA_020725525.1 Desulfovirgula sp. | reverse complement strand
TGTAGTGGTACGTCTTTAATTATTGCCCCGGAGCCCTTGATTTCCGGGAGGTTTTAATTTGAAAGTTTCAAACTTCGATCCAGCCTCTCGCCGAAGGTTTTTTCCGTTTGACCGAAAGCGAGGTGGAAAAAGACAAGCTGGAAGGACCAGATGGCCAGCACCCCCAGCAGGGCTCCCAGCACCAGTTTTGCCCGCGAGAAATCCCCGGAAGCCATTACCCCCGCCCCTTTCTCCAAAGATTCTGATTGTGTGATTTATCACATACCCAGCATGTGATGTAATAAACATTTTGTCAAAGTCTCAAAAAGGTGAACGAAACAATTTGAGCTGCTAATATCGTTAAATATTTAAAAAAATTTTTAAATATTGTCGAATTTCACGTTAAGATAAGAAAAACCGGGGATGTCCCCCCGTTTCCCATGATTTCCCTAAGGTACCGCCTTATTCTTTCTCAACACGCGCACCAAACTGACGCTTATGCGCCCCCTGCCCTCCGTCAACTCCACCCGCCCTACGGCTACGGCCACCGCAGATCGGCGCACGCATTTTCCCGCCGGGCAAGGTGACGGTATCGCTGCGCAAATCTATTACTCTCATCTGGCCGGCTCCTTTCTGTTCGTGTTTCAGGCTGACATATTGATCCAGGCATGTCCAAGAGGGATGGCTCGCACCAGAGGTTCTTTCTCAATAAGGTTGAATATTCTTCGTTAATCTCACAATTTCAACCATTTTCATTTTTTCGCACGGCTATGGCTGATAACAATGCCCAGTTATGACTTTGTTTGGAAGGTGGTGTATACAGAAATACCAGGGCTGCTTGTATGATAATTTTTCGCGCGCTCTTCTTCTACACTTTAACCTGGCGATATACTCTCTCATGTCTCCCGAGATACCAATGAACCGTGCCGGTTCCGGACTTTCCTTCGTCCCAACTGCCCAGGGGTGGAGGCCATTGCGCTACCTAACAAGGTCTTCTTACCCTCATGGTTTGATTTTTGGCTCTCCGTGCTGCATGATTGTCAAGATCCATGTAGCAAAGGCACTATAACGGTACAATGCTGATGCAGCAGGCCGATGAAGTGGGAAAAATATTTACGCGGCTGGTGGATGAAATAAGTATACTGTTGCCGGATTTCGGGCGGGTGCTGGCCTTGGACAGCAAAGCCGTGCCGGGGTAAATTATTTATGCCACTGCCTTAAAACGGCCTATTCATCTTTACTTCCGAACATTGCAATTGGCTCCTCCTGATTACAGGAATTCTACTTAAATTTTGCACGTCCGTTCACACCTCCTCCACCAATCGCGCCAAGCCATCATCCCAGACAAATAACCCTTGCAAGAGATCACGGTCTACGGTAACCTGATAGTGAGCCATCCTTCACCCCTCCCGGTGGTTGAGATTTCTGCTGCTTCTTACCTACCAGAGGGAAGGGTGGCTCTCCTGCTTATAGACCACCACCAATTTTACACCATCACAATGGATACAACTGCCGCAAAAAAAGCCTTGATATTTCAAGACTGGAAGTTTTTCAGGTCTCACTCTAATGTAATATAATTAGCCAAATACTTAATGTTATTATACTTATTGAAGTACTAACGAGATTTATAGAAGCTACCAAATTGGGTTCACTATCAAATTGAAGCGCATACATGGTTGTTATGGCTGCCGGGGGCATAGCAGCTTCCAATACCATAACCTTAGCCAACAAGGGCTCTACAGGAACAATCAGAGTAAATCCTAGGGCAATTAATGGAGATACAAGCAATCGGATTACCGTTGCAAACGCTATCTTGCCCCATTGAGGATTTTTGACTTTAATTTCAGCTAATTGCATACCTAAAGCCAGCATAATTACTACAATAGAGGCATCAGCGAGCATACTAATTATTTTATAAATGTTTTCCGCTATGGAAACGTTTGAATATTGTAGCAATAAAGCAATAATAAGAGCATGTATAATAGGCATTTTAGCTACCGTTACAAGCGACTCTGTGACATCCGCTTTCCCCTTTGCTGCATAATAAAGACCAACAGTGCTCATGACAACAGTATGAAAAACCATGATGGCTACGGCATACATAAAAGCCTTTTCGCCAAAGGCAAATAAAATTAAAGGTGCGCCTAAATTACCGTTATTCATGAATGCAGACGCCAAAATTAAACCATTGGTAACAGATGCGCTATATCCCTTAATTTTAGCAATAATTTTTATTAATATAATAATACTAAAAGACAAAAATAATCCATAGGCTATAACGTATAGGTAAGTAATATCTATTTTAGATGTATAAAAAGTACGAAATACCAGAGCTGGGGTCATTAAATAAAGCACTGATGTTGATATTGATCTTATATCCAGCCTTAACGCTTTTTGACCTGCAAAACCTAGTAAATAAATTAATAGCACAGGAAGTATTACCTTATAAATTACCAACATATTTTCTTATCTCCTGGAAATTTTGGTAGTAAAAATATAAACCACTGTAAAGATAAGACAAGGGTCATTATAAGGCCTCCGTCAACTCTGCCAGCGTGTATAGCTTAGCAACCCTCCCGCTAAAATAACTTCCACCTGCCGGGGCGTCATCTGCGCCCGGACTTTAAAGGTTATGTTGCGGGTGACGTTTTTAACTTCCAGTTCCGCTCCTTCTTGCAGGGCCCGGTGTATCTGATCGATCTGCATACGTGTTCGGTTAAGCCCTGGATATACCAATAACAACCAAAGATAGGGTTTTATCCCTGGAAAATAAATAGCGGAATTGTTCTTAGAAAAGAAGGAGTATGTCCGTCCCTTTGTGGAATTCTCCTCCAATAATGCTCGCGAGGAGGTTCCACATTGGCTCTAATTCCCGGAAAAATTAATCAGCACGAAATAGAAAAAGTTTTGAACAAGATGTTTTCTCCGGAGTGGCTAAGGGAAACAGCGGCTAAAGTCGGATACGTCCAGCGCAACCGGAAAATCGACCCGGTCACCTTTTTCTGGGTACTGGTGCTCGGCTTTGGAGTTGGGCTGCAGCGCACCATTGCCTCCTTAAGAAGGGCCTACGAGACGGCCTCGGCAGAAACACTCGTCCCATCCTCTTTTTATGACCGTTTCAATAAAGGGCTGATCGCCTTTCTTAAAGAGTGCCTTGCGCACGGCATAGCGGATCTGGCCAACCACGCCAGCCTTACGCTTTCAGATAAACTAAAGGGATTCAAGGATCTGATGGTGGCAGACGGCACCATTATCAGGTTGCACGACAAATTGGCCGAACAGTTTCCCGGGGCGAGAGGCAAGGCCGAGCTCAAGATACATACAGTCATCGGGATCACCGGCAACACGAAGAGCATTGCCATCTATCCCGGCAAGACCGCTGAGATCAAAACCATGCGTGTCGGCTCCTGGGTTAAGGATAACATCCTCCTGTTTGATCTCGGCTATTTCAAGTACGAGTTGTTCAGCAGGATTAGAAGGAATAAAGGCTACTTCGTAAGCAGGCTCAAGCAATCGGCCAACCCGACCATCGTCTCGGTGCTGCGTGCCTACCGGGGTAATCCGGTCGACATTGCCGGCAAAAAGCTCAAGGAGATCCTCCCCCGGCTTAAAGGGGAGGTAATCGACGTTGAGGTGGAGGTCTCCATCAAAGGCAAAGTCAAGAAAACCG
>DYEX01000067.1 GCA_020725525.1 Desulfovirgula sp. | reverse complement strand
GGTAGTGTCAATACTTTTGTGTAAAAAATTTTATGAAATGACGTCCCTCTAATATTTATAATTTGGAAAAAGTGGCTTAAGATTTCATTGAATTACCGCTAAAGCCAAAATCTGCTAACCACCACCCTTTTACTTAATTAAAAGGAATAACCAATATCCGTAACAAAGGCATCTCTTGCGCCCTAAACCGCCACCCTGGAGACCACCGGCCCGGGAATAAGGGACGGGAAAGCAGCTGGCTCCACCTCAAATATCCGATGTTTGTAATTTAAGCAACAGCCTTGCTCGCCTTGACAAATCCGTCAATCCTTTTCTTTGCCCAGGTCTGGTTGAGCTCACAAGATATGGCGTAGATACAACGTAAGCAGCAATCCTCGCTGGGCAGGCTGTCCATTTGGCGGGTACGCCGCCGGAATTCCTTGAAAGTCCGTTCAATTGTATTGGTGGAGCGTAACAGTTTCCATAAGGGCTTGGGCTGGGTGTAAAAGCTTAAAACCGCCGCCAAATCCTTTTCCAGGCAACTAACGGCCGAAGGGGCCACCTTTTCCCATGTTTCCTTCCAGGTGCGGAAGCGCTCTTCAGCTTCCTCTAAGGAACCGGCGTAAAAGATGCGCTTTGCATGGGCCAGGCAGTCTTTTTGGATTTTGCGGGGTAGTTTTACAGCTACGTTTCTTAATTTGTGCACGACACACCTTTGCACCCGGGCCCTCGGGAAGGCCTCAGCAAAGGCTTGCTCGAGACCCGGCAGACCGTCCATGATCCCTAAGACGAGGCTTTCCCCTTTTAAACCCCGCCTTTTTAGATCCTTGAAAAACTCCCTCCAGGAGGAAGCACTTTCTCTATCTCCCAGTTGCACCCCCAGGATCTTCCGGTAGCCGTCGGCGGTGATGCCGATGGCCACGAGAAGAGACTCTTTACTCACAGCGAAGCGTTTTACCGGCAGGTTTAAACCGTCTAAGAAGATATATACGATGTTATCTTCAATAGGCTGCTCCAGCCAGGCACGCATCTCCTGGGTGAGTTGTTTGTTGATCCGGGAGATGGTACCGGGAGAATAACCCTTGCCGAATAGTTCTTTGGTGACCTTTTTCATCTTGCGGGTGCTGATCCCGCTGATGAAGAGGTCAATGATCTGTCTATCGATTTTTTCTTCCCGGCGTTTATAGCGGGAAAGAACCCTTGATTCAAATTCCCCGTTTCTGTCCCTGGCCACCTGGATGTCTTCAATTAGGCCAAAGCGGGTCAAAAGATCCCTTTCGTAATATCCGTTGCGGTAATTGTCCCGTCTTTCCTCACCTCTTTGGTATTGCTCATAACCTAGGAAATTGGTCAGCTCTTGTTTTACCGCCTGTTCTACGGCGTGCTTGATAAAACCCCGGATGTACTCGGCCAAGCCGTCGATAAAAATTTCTTGCCCCCATTTTTCATTGATCTGGACAGATTGCATTTCTTCTGGTAGACTAATCTTCAAGGTGTACCCTCCTTTAGTTATTTTTAGGAGATGTTTGTCTATATTAGAGGGTACGCCATTTTTATTGGTGATCCTTTTTACACAATTAATTTTACGCTACC
>DYEX01000066.1 GCA_020725525.1 Desulfovirgula sp. | reverse complement strand
TGTAGATTCTTAATTTAATCCGGAATTAATTATCACTTTAAATTGGGCTAACCAAGCCACAAAACATGTAAAAATCTCAAATTCTGACGGTAGGCGCAAATAAGATTCTCAAATTTTGTTAGAGAACCAAACCGTACTTGAATAACAGAAAATGGTTATGGTAAAAACTGCTTTCAACTAACTGGCCGGGGTGCCATAATCCAGGCGCCCCGGCCAGCTATCCGGCAGCTAATACCGGTATCTATTCTTTAAAGCCAGTATTTCCGCCCGAGCTTCCAGCAATTTTTCACGGAATACGGTGGCAAACCAGGCCGCCCGGTTTTTGACCGGTGGATAAACCTGTGCTTTATCGGCTACCTTGCAAATCGCCTCGATCATTTCATTCCTGGTGCAGTGTAATTCCCGGGCAATTCTGGTCGCTGCAGGCAGCAAATCGAAAAAACCGGTACGGGTGAAGTAATAATCCGGGTTATCATTTTTATACACAGGACTCTCCTCCGCACTAAGTTTCCAGTTCCTGTTGGGCCTGGTAGACAACTTCGGCATCAATCTGCCTTAGTTTTTTGCCATAAGCACAAATCAGGCAGGTGGTGGCCAGGTTGTTTACCAGCCTGGGCAGGCCATGTGTAATGGAATAGATGTTCTCCAGGGCCGCCGGGGTGAAAATTTCTTCATGCAGGCCGGCATTTTTCAGCCGACTGGAGCAGTAGTCCCCTACCTCCTCCGGTTTCAGGCCCTGCATGGAATATTTTGCCGTAATTCGTTGCCGTAACGGATGGTTGACATTGAGGGCCAGCCTGTTGCGAATGGACGATTGCCCGGACAGAATCAGGATGAAGGGGTTTTGTGAATCCATTTTGAAGTTGAAAAGCAGCCGCAGGTCCTCCAGAACCTTGCTGTCCGCCAGATGGATCTCGTCCAGTACAATAACCGGGGTAATGCGGCGCTCGTAATATAGACTGCCGATGGCCCCCTGAATTTGGTGAAACAGGGCCACCTTCTTGTTTTTGGGCTGCTCGCCCAGAGCCAGGGCCAGACCCTGGTAAAATTCCAGCACCGTCACCGTAGACAGGGTGAAATAACATGGTTTGTAGTGCGCCGGGTTGAGCTCTTCAACATACCTGCGTAAAGCAGTGGTTTTGCCGCAGCCGGGCTCCCCGGCAACCAGGCCGATGCCCCGTACCTGCTGCAGGTATTTAAGCCGTGATTCCAGTTCCTTTAAGTCCTGGCTTGCATACAGTTGGTCGGAGTCTATCTCTTTGCTGAATGGGTTGAATTTTAAACCATAGAACTGGGTAAACATCATTTTTCACCCGCCCCGTCAGGTCTGTCTTCCTGATCGTTACCGAACAACCGGGCAAAAGAAATGGCCGGCGCCGGAATCTCGCTGCAGGTCCGGTTGAGGGATTGATCCTCCTGACCAGTGCCGTTATGTTGTTGTTCCGGGAGGGTACGTTTTCTTCTTTTCAACTGGGCGTTGGTAAAGAAATTCACCTGCCTGGCTTCGCCCACCTTCAGGCCGTCCCGGTACAGCAACACCGGGCGGGCGGGGTTGGTCAGCCACTGGGGCTCATACCTGACCTCCAGGCGGATGCCGGCAAACTGCTGGTCCGTCTCGTAGAGGATGTTTTCCAGGGAAAAGGTGGCGTCATGATGGACTTTCCGGGTGACCCGCAAAAGGAAGTGTTCATTTAAAAGCGCCGGGTCAGGGAAGATATGGACCCGGTCGGCCTGGGACATGAAGTAGTCCAGGGGGCTCATGCCCAGGCCGCTGTGGATCTTGCGCTGGTAATCCTCTTCCAGCCACTGCCAGAAATGAAGATTCAACTCTTCCAGGGACTTGATCCTGTCCACTTCCAGGCGGTTTAAAAAACGCATCCTGACGGTGCGGAAGAACCGTTCCACCTTGCCCTTCGAACTGGGCGAAAAGGGCTCTGTATGCAGTAAACTGCATCCCAGCCGGGCACAAATCAGGGCCAGTTGCCCGCAGCGATAAACCTTTCCGTTATCGGTGTAAACCATTTTCGGTATGCCCCGTTTTAATACTGCTTCCCTGAAAACAGCCCGCACCGCCGTAAAGTTTTGTTCAAAGCTAAAGCAGGCGTGGGTGATTAATCGCGAGGCATCGTCAATAAAGGCAATGAGGTAGGTTTGCTTTTTAGACCGGCCTGCCTTTAAATATGGCCCGTACATTACATCCGTCTGCCAGAGTTCATTCACCCACTGGTGGGAAAAGCGTTTCACTTCCTCTTCCTTTGCCGGGGGCTCTTGGCCGGCCGCAAGGTCTGGATTTCCGGCCAAAAAACGGTAAAAGGTGGCCAGGGAGAGTTTATCCGGTGTGAATACACCGTCTCTGACCAGTTCATCATAGAGCACAGTGCCGTTAATACCGGGCTTTGCAGCCCTTTTCTCCCGGATTTTACGGGCAATTTCTTCCGTTACCCGGCGGCTTTTACCTCTGTCGGAACGATATCCGGGCTTCAAGCCGTCCAGGCCGTGCAGACGATAAAGGTACAGC
>DYEX01000005.1 GCA_020725525.1 Desulfovirgula sp. | reverse complement strand
GATTGCACCGTACGGACGCTGATAGACAGCTGCTGGGCAATCTCGCGATCGGTCAAACCGCGAGAAAGGGCGGACAAGATGTCACTCTCTCGCTGTGTCAGATTATCAAGGTTGGACACAGCCGATTTACCGCCGGGTTCGGCTTCTAACTGTTGAAGAATCGCAGGCAACAAGGAGGGGTGAAGGGTCAGCTCTCCACGACTGACCGTGTAGAGGACCCGGACCAGCTCATCTATGTCAATCCCCATTGGTAAATAGCCGTTCGCGCCTGCCGCGAGAGCCATTTGTACACGTGCATTTTCCACGTGGGGAGAAACCACCAGGATTGGGATATGAGGATGATACGCCTTGATTTTCTTGACGGTATCCGCGCAGGAACAATCTTCTCCGCCCCAACCGTCCGCGACAATCACCACGTCGGGTTGCAGCGTGTCTATGCCAGCTACGCCAGCTTCATCATCGGCGGCATCTCCGATGACCTTTATATCTTCATCCTGCTGGGTAAGAAGGATCAATCCTTCTCGCGCCAACAGCTGAGAGCAGATGATAAATAGGCGGATCTTTCGCTTCAAAGGTTTATTCATGCAAGCGTCCCATTCATATCTATCAAGGCAATAAGGGCAGCATAGAAGGCAGTCTCTCACGCAAACGGGCAATAGACATCGCTTTTTGAACAGCAGCTATGGCAGCAGGTGCAACCCTGGTTTGAACCACGATCTCTTTCTCGGTCAGGCTATGGTCAAGCCCCCATAGAATCGAGTCCAGTTGTTCATAGGTCAACCCGATCGCGCTTTCGTTCGGTAACCCGGCTGCCAAATCGCCAGAAGAGGGCTTATTGAGGATCTTTTCAGGCACACCCAGGTGTTTTGCCAGTTCTCGGATCTGCGTCTTGTATAAATGGCGAAGTAGCTGAACATCACTTGCGCCATCGCCATATGGATCATAGAAGCCGACGCTCCACTCCGACCGGTCGGTGGTGCCAACCACCAAACAATTGTTTAGCATGGCGTGGAAGTACAGCGTAACCATGCGCTGGCGCACTTTTGTGATCGCAAAAGCATGGATGCGTCCTAATGGTCTCCAGAGCAGCCGGCGAACCAGGCGTAGCCAGAGATTAGCCTTGATATTGTAAAGCATTGCCATTCCTTCGCTAAAAGCAGAAGGGGCAGATGATAAATGGTTAATCCAGCGAATACCGCTTTCAATCATGGGGCGATTGCCAGCTTGTTCACCAGAAACCAGGTTATACACGCCAATCGTCGCTAATAGAGGTGAAATATCGATATGGATCGGCTGCAGATCGAGCATTTGAGCTACCAACCTGGCGTCTGCCATATTTTGCATGTTGGTATCTCGCTCAGGGAGCAGCAAAGTCAACACACGTGATCTTCCCAGGGCGCGAACGCACAGAATTGCGCAGGTCGACGAATCCAGGCCGCCGCTTAATCCCAGGACAACACCTCGTTTGCCCAAACGATTAACTTCACTGCGAATGAACTGCTCAATTTCATTCGCAGCCCGGGAAACGTCAAAGTGTAGCCCCTCCCTAATGCTGAGCATCTCTTCTCCCATGAAATCCCTTTCTCCTCCGGCAGGGGGCCAACCCCCTGCCGGAGGGAGACTATCGTAAGAAATTACGATCGCAGCATACGCAGCCCGTTACCGATAACCACAAATTCGCTGATCTCGTGCGCCAGTACGGCGATCGGCAAGGTGAACCAGCCACCCACTGCACCGATGATCAATACACTAATGACAATCGCAGAAAGGGCCAGGTTCTGATTGACGACAGATTGATTTCGCTTTGCCAGGCGCAGAGCATAGGCCAGTTTCTCCAGGTCGTCGGCCATCAGGGCTACATCAGCGGTTTCCAGGGCTACATCCGTTCCCGCTGCTCCCATGGCGACACCCACGGTTGCTTCAGCCAACGCAGGGGCATCGTTGACTCCATCTCCGACCATGGCCACGTGCCCATAACGGGAGGTCAGCTCACGGACCTTGATCGCCTTATCCTCCGGTTTTAAGTCTGCATATACCTCATCGATCCCCAATTCCTTCGCAATTGCCTGGGCGGTGCGCTCATTGTCGCCGGTCAGCATCACCACTTTGTCAATTCCGGCGGCGTGCAGGGCATCGATCGCCTTTTGGGCATTGGGTCGAATATTGTCACGGATGGCAATCATTCCCCAGGGTGCTTGTTCATCGCCCAACAACACCACGGTTTTCCCTTCGCCCTGGAGACGATTGATGTCTCCCCATTCATGCTCCAATGAGACGCCAAGCTTGGAGTGAAACAGGTCCGGGCTGCCCACGTAGATCGTGCGCCCATCCAGACAGGCGGAAGCTCCTGCCCCGGTCATGGAGCGAAATTCGGTCAGCTCGATGGGTTGAATGCCTTGCGCTTCTACGTACCGGACGATCGCCTGTGCCAGAGGGTGGCCGCTACGCCGTTCAATCCCGGCTGCCACCGCTAAAAATTCCTGCTTTGAATTCGCCAGCTGATCCGGATCCTGATGGATCAAGATGATGTCGGTCACTTCCGGCTCGCCGCGGGTCAGGGTGCCGGTTTTATCCATTGCTACGACTTTCACCTTCGCCAGTTCCTCCACATAGACTCCACCTTTGATCAGCACGCCATTGCGCGCGGCGGTGCCCAGCGAGGCCACCAGGGTAATCGGGATGGAAATGACCAGTGCGCAGGGTGCCGCGGCAACAATGAAGACCGTTGCACGGGTAATCCACATCACCCAGTTAGCGCCAAAAAATAGCGGCGGAACAAGCGCAATGAGGATGCCGACGAGCAAAACGATGGGGCTGTAGCGGACGCCGAAGCGCTCGATAAAGCGCTGGCTTTTGCCTTTCTTTTCCTGGGCTTCTTCGACCATGGTGATAATGCGGGCGATGGTGTTATCGGCAAAGGTTTTGGTGGCGCGGATTTCCAGCGCGCCTTCGCCGTTGATGCTGCCAGCAAAGACCGGATCGCCCACTTGCTTTTCTACCGGAACGCTTTCACCTGTCACCGGGGCCTGGTTTACGCTGGAGGATCCAACCAGCACTACACCATCGGTAGCCACGGATTGGCCTGGCATGACGATGAACACGTCCCCGACCACCAGTTCTTCAACCGGGATTTCCTGCTCGCGACCGTTCCGGCGGACCAACGCTACCTTGGGCGCCAGGTTCATCAAAGCCTTGATTGCGGCGCGCGTTTTCTCCTCGGTATAGCCTTCCGCAGCTTCGCTGATGGAGTAGAGGAAGACCAGCATAGCACCCTCCAACGTCTCGCCCATCACGGAAGCAACCACTGCAGCAACGCTCATCAATAACTCGATGCCGATCCGACGCTCGAAGATCAATTCTTCGATAGCCTCGCGGCCAAAGTAATAGCCACCGATCAAGATGGCGGCAATAAATATAATCGTCGAGATAAGCGCCGGCGCGCCGGCCAGACCGATGAGCCAACCGACCAGAAGCAAAACACCTGAAGCAAACGCGGTCAACACTTTGGGGTTCTTCCAGGGTTTGGGCTGTTCGGCCATTTCCATCCCTTTTTGGGGTGGGAAACCCAGTGTCTCCAGTTTTTGTTTCAATGCGCCCGGATTGGTTTGGTCGGGATTAAAAGTCAAAACGACTTTGGCAGATTTCGGATAGACCTTCAAACCTACCAGGCCTGCAAAGCCTTCCAATCCTCGTTCGATCTTGGCTGCATCATGTTCGCAGTCCAAATTACTAACCCGTACTTCAATTTTTGTCGATTCCATAGGTTCTCCATTCAATGTAAATTATCTGGTTTCGTCAACCAGACTGATGATCACTTTTTCAACCTCTACGGCAATCTCATCGATGCCTATGTCCGGATAATAATCGGACAAAACCCGTGGCTTGAGGGCGCTGATATAAGTCTTACCTGCCTCTACAAAAACACTGATCGGGCATGGCAGCATCAGCGATATTTTCTTGTCTTTCACCAGCACCTGGCTGGCGAATTTGGCGTTGCACACCTCGACGATCTTCATCGGTTCGGTTTCAAAGCCCTTCGCGGCGAGCGTTGCCTGAACATCGTGAACGTGCAGCACTCGAAAGCCTTTTTCTTGTGCTTTGGCCTCGATGGCGGCGACTGCTTCGTCCACGCTTTTGGTGGTTTCCACTGTGTAATCAAAATTTTCCATGATTCTTTTCTCCTCATAAAGTCTCGTTTTTCGAACGACATGATTAAATCAGCCACAATTTAGTGCTTATTGCTTGTGCGCGGTCGCTGTCGCTCGAGTGCTCTTTTCAAAGTGTCGGTTCAGCATTCATAAATTTCACCCATTTACCTAAGCGGAATGTCATCGCGGTTCTTGCCGCCGTAGCCTGCGTTGGTGGATCTGCGGCACGTTCATCGGTGACGTGGCCGAGTTTGGGTTCGGAGAGCAATCGAGTAATTTTGGAAAGCAACGCCCACCACAAGCTGTCCGTGTCATCATCACTCCTTTAGTCGTGTCTCACCAAATTCCTGGGATCAAGCGAATCCGATCTTGGCCTGGGATACTATCGATAGCCAGCCAACTCATCGTACAGCGTCCTATAGTAACCATTGCGACTCTCCTTTACGCTTTTATGAAGTTCGCAGTGAAAAAATACCAGGGACCGTGCGTAATTTGCAGGCGAAATCCTTCTGCCTCAGCCATTTGCCGCAAGGGCGCGCAGGATTGGTAGTGCGGGTCGGGAAACATTTCTGTGATCGAAAGCAAACCACCCGGCTTGAGAGCGGCGTAGCACTGGCGCAGCGCTGCTGCCCGACCCGGGATTTCACCCAGCACAGTGCAAAAGAAGATCACATCAAAATTCTCCGGTGGGAAGTTCGGCTGAGTCGCATCACCCACAATTGTCGTCAAATTCGATACGCCGGCTTGCACCGAACGCGCTTTGAGCCGCTCAATCATCCCCGACTGGATATCCAGCCCAAAGACTTCGCCGCCGGGCAGCACGCGCGTTGCGGCAGGTATCAGCAATCGACCCGGGCCTGGGCCGATCTCTAATACACATTGACCTGGCCGAAGTCCAATGCGATCAAGGGTTATCTGCGTGCCAAGCAGCCTATCCGACCAGCGGCTGTCCAGTAAACTCGCCAACCAGGTCGGGCAGGGTAAAGAGCGATTGCGACTCAGCCAACGCCAGATCAGGCCAATACTAACCAGGATCAGCAAAGATTTCACAAGCACCTTCAGAGCTTTCATGCCGTCTGCTCCTTTTCATCGGATTTAACCTTCGGAATAATGAGTAAAAGTAAAAGGGCACCAACCACGATAAAACTATCCGCCAGGTTGAAAGTCGGCCAACGTGCCGTACCCAATCCAAAATCGAGGAAATCCGTCACCCTTCCATCCACCATGCGGTCGGCGAAATTCCCTACCGCACCGCCGAGGATCAAACCTACCGGCCATACTGCGACAGAGGAAAGATCACCGGACCGAATCGCATAAACGAGCCATGCTGCCAGAACCGAAATGATGACGCCTGTGACGATCAGCGGGAATATCCCGCCGTTCGCAAAAAGCCCGAATGCTACGCCTGTGTTGTAACCAAGGGTCAGACGGGAAAAATTACCGAGGATGGGTATGGGTGAAGATAATGCCTGTTCGGCCCAAGCCTTGGTCAGCCCATCAAGAAGAAGAGCAATCAGAAAGGGAATGAAGATCCGCAGACCTGTTTTCATTTACTTTTGTTCCTGGCTTCGACCCTGTGGGAGGTTGTAGCGGGTGCATTCATAGACACCCCGGGCGACATCGGCCAACAAGGATTCGCCGATTGCTAACAGATCTCCCACCCTGTCATCACTCAGGCGATACAGAGCGAACTTGCTCCGTTGTTCAGCGGTAACCAGACCGCATTCGCGCAAGCAGCGCAGATGATTGGATGTATTGGACTGGCTCATACCTGTTGCGTCCACAATTTCAGTCACCGTCATTGGGCCGTTGCGCAGCGCTTGCAAGATGTTCAGTCGCGCCGGGTCGCCAAAACCACGAAACAGCTTTGCCTGCAACCGAACTCCTTCTGTTACGTTCGTAACATTTAGCATTCCAAGACTCCTGTTGTCTTATATTTATGTATCATGATATATTGATATATTATTCGATACGTTTATATTTGTCAAGAGCAATTGGAATTATTGACTACATAGGCTTTATTATTTTTACATCCCAATAATTTTGCTTGACATTCGACCTTTTTTGTAATAAACTAAACATTAGTTGAGCAACTATTCAATAATAAGGTTGTTATGATGGAAAAATGTGATGTATCCAGTGTGGATGAGCAAACAGCAGAAAGAGTCGCCAGCCTATTTGAGTCTTTGAGCGATCCAACTCGTGTAAGGATCATTTCGGCACTGGTTGCCGGTGAGGTAAATGTTGGTGATCTCGTCCAAGCCATGGGATTGAGTAAATCCGCTATTTCACATCAACTCCGGGGTTTGCGCGACAAGCGCGTAATACGCGCAAGGAAAAAAGGCAGGCAGGTATTTGTCTCCTTAGACGATGAACATATCAGCGAGTTGTTCAAACGTGGTCTGGACCACGTCTGCCATGAATAATATTCGAATACCTCACAATCTTGTTATTATCCTTCTATTACTACTGATTACTTTTAGCGTTGGTGTTCATTTTCTCCACGATTTACAACCTGGACATTCAGACATCTTGGGAATTAGTTCAGGCTCGTGTAATGGAGCCATTCATTACGGAATTTTTACGGGTGTGATCCCTGCAATGTTTCTCATTGCATTACTTGTAAAGATTGAACCTACCTGTTGGCAATTCCCCCAAACAAGAATACTTTCAGTTTTCGTACCTCCTCCCATTCGATAACAAAACTCCCAATCAAGTGACGAACAGGCGCTTATTTGCGTGGCTGGTTTTATTTATGCTTTCAATTTTCAATATGAACGATTTATTAAGGACAAACCAATGATAGAAAAAACGGTGGAAATCTCACTGCCTTTGTTGCTGCCAGAAAACCAGGATGCTTGTGACCATTGTGTGGAGCGATTGCAGACCCGCTTGCAAGCCCAAAGAGGTATTCTCCAAACACACTTGCATTTGGATCATGATCCAATGGATCTATGCATTCATTATGATCCAAACTTGATTTCTTTGGCTGCGGTCAAACGTATCGCTGAGGAGGCTGGATCGGAATTACGCAATGGTTATCACCACGAGCAGATTCCCTTTAGTGGACTTGATAGCGCTGATTCAGCCACCATGATCACCAAAGAACTTGAAAACCTGGAAGGGATGCTGCATGCCAGCGTGAGTTATGCATCAGGGCTGGTTATTGTCGCTTTTGATACAAAAATCCTTTCTCTTGACTCAATCAAACGAACCATGCGCCGTTTAGGGGCTCGACCTGTAACCCAAGCAATGGTCAAAGAGGAAGGGGAAGCGCATGAGCATGACCACGAGCATGACCATGGCAGCGCACCAACCTTTCTACCTCACTGGTTACAGGAACGATGGGCAATGGTCTTAATAGGTGCTGGGGGCATTTTTCTTCTCGTGGGTTGGGTTGGCGAGCAATTCCTGGGACTGTCGGCAAACTTCGCGCTTATTCTTTTCCTTCTTTCTTATATCGCCAGCGCTTACGATATAGCTCATCATGCTGTCCCCGCCCTTCTCCGAGGTAAGTTTGACACGGATGTACTTATGTTAGCGGCGGCATTAGGGGCAGCTTTTCTCGGAGCCTGGGCTGAAGGAGCCTTCCTGCTCTTTCTGTTTGGATTAGGGCATGCCGGTGAACATTACGCCTTGGGTCGAGCTCGTAATGCGATCAATGCTCTGGGTGAACTGATGCCCAAGACAGCGCGTGTCCGGCGTGGAGACCAAATTATGGAAGAACCAGTTGACCAACTTATCATTGGTGACATGGTTGTCATCCGACCTGGCGACCGTATTCCGGT
>DYEX01000065.1 GCA_020725525.1 Desulfovirgula sp. | reverse complement strand
CCTATAGCTGGCCGGGAAATGTGCGGGAACTGATCAACGCCGTGGAATATGCCGTAAACCTGGAAGAAGGCGACCTGATCGATACCGGCAGCCTGCCCCGTGCGGTACAGGAGGGCGGTCACCGGATAGCAGAAATCCCCGCCCGGGAAGACCGCTGGCCGACTTTAGAGCAGATGGAAAAGGAGGCCATCATCAGCGCCCTGGAGCATTTCGGCTGGAACGAACAGGGCAAAACAAAAGCCGCGCGGGCTCTGGGCATAAGCCGGGCGACCATCTACCGCAAAATTGCCAAATACAACCTCCCTCCCGTAAGGGGCGGGAAGCAATTCTGACCAGGGAATATTAATTCTTGCGCAACCGTTTTTTGGTACTTAATATACCCAAACGATTCATTTTGTAATAAAGAGTACTCCGGGGCACACCCAGAAGACGGGCGGTAACGGTCCGGTTACCTCCCGCCTCTTTTAGTGCCTTGAGAATGATCTCCTTCTCGGTTTCTTTTGCGGCCACGGTTAAATCGGGAGGAGATTCCCGGACGGCACTGAAACCCAGGGCGTGTTCCTGCAGGTACTTGGGCAGATCCCTCTCCGTAATTACCCCGGACTCGGCCAGCACCACCATTCTCTCTACGGTGTTCTTTAATTCCCGCACATTCCCGGGCCATGGATAGGAGATCAGTGCGGCCACCACCCCCGGTTCCACTTTGCTGATTTCCTTGCCGTAAAGCTGGCAGTATTCCTGCAAAAAGTGGTAGAGCAGTTCGGGAATATCGGAACGCCTCTCCCTCAGGGGAGGCATCTCGACGCTGATTACATTTAAACGGTAATACAGATCTTCCCTGAATTCCCCACAGGAAACCATCTCCTCCAGTTGGCGGTTGGTGGCGGCAATAATGCGGATATTCACGCTGACCAGCCGGGAACCACCCACCCGGTAAAATACCCTTTCCTGCAACACCCGCAGCAGCTTAACCTGCAGGTTGGGGGGCAGCTCGCCGATTTCGTCGAGAAAAACCGTTCCCTCATTGGCCATTTCCAGCAGGCCCGGCTTACCACGGGGACCGGCCCCGGTAAAGGCACCCTGCTCATAGCCGAAAATTTCGCTTTCAAAGAGCTCCGCCGGGATGGCACCGCAATTGACCACCACGAAGGGCTTACCCGCCCGGTCGCTGGCCTCGTGGATGGCCCTGGCCAGAACCTCCTTACCCGTACCACTCTCCCCCCGGATCAGCACGGTGGCATCGGTAGGGGCAGCCCGCCGGACAACATCCACCACCGCTTTCAGGCGGGGATGGTGACCGTAAAGCCTGGCAAAGGGATCCACCCTCTTAATCTCGTTTTTCTGGATAGCTTCTTTCAGGCATTTAACCTGATAGCTGGCCCGGGACAGGGCACGGTTGAGCTGGATTACCTCCGTAACATCCTTCTCGGCGGAAACAGCGCCAATAACCCGCCCGTCCCGCCGAATGGGGACGGAATTAATCAGCACATGGGTATCCTGGCAGGGCTGGTGGTATTCCGCATATACCTCATGGTCTTCCCGGCGCACCCGGGTAACCACCAGGTTGGTAAAAAAGTCATGGATGGAACGCCCCAGGATGTCCTGGCACTTAATGCCGTACAGCAATTCGGCCTTGCGATTCCACCCGGTAACGTTTTCTTGATTATCGATCATACAGATCACATCATCGGTAACCCCGAGAACGGCGTTGAGGGCAGCCTCTGTTTCCCGGATAAAATCAACCAGGCGCTCCACTACCCGTTCCATAATCAGTAAACCTGCTACTGTTCCGTTTTCGTCCAAAACAGCGATATTTTTCTCCCGCAAAGCCGGGATAACGCTTAAAATGTGTTGGTCCAGGATTTCCTCCCCATGGAGAGCAAATTCAGTCAGGTCATTTTCCGGAGCAGGCACGATCAGAAAATCCCGTACCAAAAGCTTTTTTTCCACATACATCGGTCATTCTCCCCATCATTCACCCAGATAGGCCCTCTTGACCTCCGGTTTCTGCATAAGCTCCGCCGCCGGACCCTCCAGGGATATTTCCCCCGTTTGCAGCACATAGGCCCTGTGGGCAATGGAGAGGGCCATGTGGGCATTTTGTTCCACCAGAAGAATGGTTGTACCCGCCTTATTAATCTCTTGAATAATGGAAAACACTTCCCGCACCAAAAGCGGTGCCAGACCCATGGAAGGCTCATCTAACAGTAAAAGCTCCGGCCGGGACATCAGTGCCCGGCCCATGGCCAGCATCTGCTGTTCTCCACCGCTTAAAGTACCGGCAAGCTGGTTCTTGCGCTCGGCCAGGCGGGGAAAACGCTCGAAAACCCGTTCCAGCCCTGCCTTTAACTCGGAGCGGCTGCGCACCACATACGCCCCCATCTCCAGGTTTTCCAGCACCGTCATGCGGCTGAATACCCGCCTGCCCTCGGGCACCTGGGTCAGACCCAGCTCCACAATTTTGTAGGGAGGCAATTTGGTAATATCGCGGCCTTTGTAGGTGATCTGACCTTTTTGGGCCCGCAAAAGGCCCGAAATAGTGCGCAGGGTGGTCGTCTTACCGGCCCCGTTGGCACCAATCAGGGCCACAATCTCCCCTTCCTCCACCGAAAAGGATATGCCCTTCAGGGCCTCAATTACCCCATAGGCAACGCTGACCTCTTTGACCTCCAGCACCTTCACACATCCTTCCCCAGGTAGGCCTCAATTACCGCCGGATCTTGCTGTACTTCGGCGGGAGTCCCATCGGCTATCTTTCTGCCGTAATCCAGTACCGCCACCCGGTCGGCCAGGCTCATGACAAACTTCATATCATGCTCCACCAGGAAAATGGTAATGCCCATATCCCGGATACGCCGGACCAGCCCGGACAGGTCCTGTTTTTCCTGCGGATTCATCCCGGCTGCCGGCTCATCCAGCAAAATTATTTTGGGATCGGTGGCCAGGGCCCGGGCAATTTCCAGCCGCCTTTGCTCACCGTAGGACAGATTCCTGGCCAGCTCCTCCTTCTTGGCATCCAGGCCCATGAATTCCAGCAATTCCCGTGCCCGCGCGGTAATACTTGTTTCTTCCGCCCGCACGCGGCCAAAGGGCAAAAGGGCCCCCCATACGCCCGCCCTGCTCCGGCAATGCCGGCCGATCTGTACATTTTCCAGCACCGTCAGATTGCCGAAAAGACGGATGTTTTGAAAAGTACGGGCGATGCCCCGGACGGTTATCTCGTGGGGGGGGAGGCCGTTTATTTTTTCACCGCGAAAAATGATTTCACCCCCCGTAGGGCGGTAGATGCCGGTGACCAGGTTGAAAATGGTGCTTTTTCCCGCCCCGTTGGGGCCGATCAGGGCCCGGATTTCCCCTTCTTCTATGGACATGTCCACATCATCCACGGCACAAAGGCCGCCGAACCGGATGCTTAAACCTTTTAACTCCAGGATTGCTGCCATACTTCCTCCCGCCAACAGGTCGAACAATTGTCCGACGTTTTTTTAACTGCTCAGGGCAGTCGCTTTTTGTTTTCTGCGCCGCAACAGGCGGCGGAAATTAACTCCACCCAGCAAGCCGTGGGGCCGGAAGATCATCATCAATACCAGAAGCAAACCATAAATCATCATCCGGTATTCCTGGACAAACCGCAAAAACTCCGGAGCCAGTGTGAGCACGGTTGTACCAACAATGGTACCAGGTATGCTTCCCAGACCGCCCAGCACTACGAAGTTCAAAATTTCAAAGGACTTCAAGAAACCAAAGTCGTTTGGGTTTAAGTACTGCAGCAGGTGGGCATAAAAGCCCCCGCTGATCCCGGCCAGAAAACAGCCGATGCCGAAAGCCTGAATCTTATACCACATGGCGTTAATGCCCATGGCCTCGGCGGCAATCTCATCCTCCCGTATGGCCTTCAACGCACGGCCAAAACGGGAATTCTCAAGCAAGACCACGGCCGCCACGGCCAGGATCACGAAAAAGGTCACGTTTATCAAATTGGATGCACGGGGAATGGCCGCCAGTCCAATGGCCCCCCCGGTTATTTTCATATTTGTAAAGGCCACCCGTACAATTTCGCCAAAGCCCAGGGTGGCAATACCCAGGTAGTCACCGGTAAGCCTAAGCACGGGAATACCCAGCAGTATACCGAATAAAGCAGCCATCAGTCCGCCCAAGACCAGGCTTAATATAAAAGGCAGGTGAAAATCTCTGGTCAAAATGGCCGCCGTATAAGCACCAATGCTTAAGAAAGCCGCATGTCCAAAGGTAAGCTGACCGCACAATCCGGTAATCAGGTTCAGACCTAAAGCCGCAATGATATAAATGCCCACCAGCATGAGCACTTGCTGGTAATAAGGATCAATCACACTGGATAGCCACTGTTCCATAATCTACACCTTCCTCTGGATGGGCCGCCCCAAAAGACCGGTGGGCCTGACCAGCAAAATGACGATCAGCAGGGTAAAGGCAATGGCATCCTTATAGGTAGAAAAGCCGGCAGCCACGCCAAAGACCTCCGCCAGACCTAAAAGAAGGCCGCCCAGCATGGCACCGGGGATATTGCCGATACCACCCAGCACCGCCGCCACAAAGGCTTTCAGACCGGCAGTTACACCCATATAGGGAGATACGGAGTTAAAATAAATCCCTACCAGCACTCCACCCGCCGCGGCCAGGGCAGACCCGATGGCAAAGGTGAAGGAAATCACCCGGTTGATGTTGATGCCCATCAGGCTGGCCGTATCGTAATCCTCGGAGGCCGCCCGCATGGCCTTGCCGATTTTGGTGTACTTGACGATAAACTGCAATCCCACCATCAGGGCTACAGAAACCAGCAAGATAACCAGCTGAATGCTGGAAAACTCCAGGGTGCCCACCCGCAGGGTCACATTTTCCAACACGGTGGGAAAACCGGTCGGCTGGGGACCCTTGAGGACGGTCATAAATGTTTCCAGAAAGATGGAAACACCAATGGTGGTAATGAGAAGATTCAAACGGGGAGCACGGCGCAAAGGACGATAGGCTACCCGCTCGATGGTCACCCCCAGGACCACACAGGCGAGCATGGCGGTAGCCAGGGTGAGGAAAAAATTCTGGTGGAAGAGGGCTACTGCCGCCACCCCGATAAAGGCGCCGATCATGTAAATGTCGCCGTGGGCAAAGTTAATCAACTGGATGATGCCGTAGACCATGGTGTAACCCAGGGCAATTAAGGCGTAAGTGGCCCCGAGAGTGAGACCGTTAATAATTTGCTGCAGTAACATGGCTCCCTCCATAAAAAGAATTTCTGGTGAAACCGGGCCAGCCACCCGGTTCCACCGGAAAAAGGATCAGACCTTGGGCGCCTCCGTGGGCAGGACTGCCTTGATGCTGAACTGCTGGTTTTTAACTTCCAGTAAGTACACCGGGCTCTTAACTGGCTCCCGGTTGGGCAGGAAGGTCAATGAACCGGAAACACCGGGATAATCCCTGGTCTTCGCCAAAGCATCTTTAAATTTAGAGGGATCGGTGCTGTTGGCTTCTTTCATGGCCTTGGCCAGCAACATCACTGCATCGTAACCCTGGGCGGAGAACATATCGGGCAGTTTATTGTCATTGGCCGCCTGATATTTCTGGATGAACTCCTTGGTCTGGGGAGCGGCATTGGCCGGGTCGGCGGCAAAACCGGTGTACACCATGCTGCCCTCAACCGCATCGCCGCCCAGCTTCCAGAGCACCGGGGAAAGCAGACCGTCGCCCCCGGCCATCTTCAGGTCCAGGCCCTGCTTGCGCACTTCCTTCATAAACAGGCCGCCCTCGGTGTAATAACCGGTAAAGATAATCCCGTCGGGCCTGGCCTGCTTGATCCGGGTCACCTGGGCGCTGAAATCCTGGTCCCCGTCCTGGATGCTCTCCTTATCAACCACCTGGGCGTTATGCCTGGCCAGTGCCTCTTCAAAGATCTTGGTCAGGCCAACACTGTAGTCGTTGTTGGTGGAAGTAACGATGGCTACTTTCTTCCATCCCAGCTTGTTAACCAGATACTCGGTTACCGCCGGAGCAGCCACGGCATCCAAAAGGGTATCCCGGAAAATATAGTCGCCAATTTCCACCACGCCGGGGCCCACAGCACCGGCTGAAAGGAGAACCACTTTATTTTGCTGGCAGATGGGTGCCGCCAGCTTGGTCTTGCCGGTAGTAGGATCGCCTACAATGGCCACCACCCGGTCCTTGCTGATCAATTTCTGGACTACACTGGCCGCCTCGCTGAGCTTGCTGCCGTGGTCCGACTCCACGATTTCAATCCTTTTGCCCAGCACGCCGCCTTCTTTGTTTAAATCCTCGGCGGCCATTTTCATGCCTTTCAAGGTTTCTATACCGTAACTGGCCTCGTTACCGGTCAAAGCGCCCATAAAACCAATCTTAATGGTATCATCCGACCCCCCGCCTTTGTTTTCCCCACCGCTTGAACTGCCGGTTTGACCACCACACCCGGTAACCAGCGCGAGCATTAGCAACACACTCAAGAAAATCAGGGCTATTTTGTTCTTTTTCAACTGTCCTCCTCCTTTTTCTTTTACTCTTACTCTCCAATACCCTTCCGCCTACCCCCGTTAACTCGCTATGTACCCCCTGTGGCGCTTTCACCCCCCATTTTCTGAATATTCCTTGCATAAAAGCATTTCGACTTCAAGGGGTCAAATCCTTTTCAAAAAATCGACAAAGAAAAAGATTTTTTTGTCCGTATTTTTAGACACCTTGGTCCTTACCAAAAACAAAAAAGATCCCGCACCCCCTTACTTAGAAGGCTTTTCGGATCTTTCCCCGATCCACCCGGCCGGGCGCCATTACCCGGCCCTGAGAAAACAATTTTTCCTCGTTTTCCCCATTTTACACTTGCCCAAAGCCGGGTGTCAATCATTTTTTCAGACAAAACTTGATTTCGTCTCTGTTTAAAAAACTATACAAACATCAACATGTTGCGCGGGAAGTTGTTCAACTGGCCTGCAGGCCGGCGGCATATTTTAAAGGCCACTTTACCAGCAGGAGTTCCACCCTTTTAAAACGAATAGTTATTTGACCTCATAGAAAGGAAGAAGGGCACATGACTGCACAGGAACAAAAGAAAAACCGTATAATTGTCACCGTCCTGGGGCCCGACCGGGTGGGCATTATCGCCGGGGTGGCCCAGGTTCTGGCCGAAAACAACATCAACATCCTGGACATCAGCCAGACCATATTACAGGAATTTCTGGCCATGATCATGATTGCCGACATGGAAAAAAGTCGTATCGACCTGAGCACTTTAAAAGAACGCCTGGCGGCAAAAGGGTCCGAACTGGGGGTGCGCATCGACGCCCAGCACGAGGACGCCTTCCGCTTCATGCATAGAATCTAACTTAAACCAGGAAAACGAAGGAGAAACAAATACCATGCTTACCCTGGCAGAAATCATGGAAACCATCAAGATGGTCCAGGAGGAAAACCTGGACATCCGCACCATTACCATGGGCATCAGCCTGCGGGACTGCGCGGACCCGGAACCCAAGGTGGCATGCCGGAAAATTTACGATAAAATCACCCGCCTGGCCAGCAGGCTGGTTGCGGTCGGGGAAGAAATCAGCCGGGAATACGGCATTCCCATCGTACACAAACGGATCTCCGTCACCCCCATTTCTCTGGTTGCCGAATGCAACCGTCAGGAAGATTGTGTGGAATACGCCCTTACCCTGGATGCCGCCGCGGCCGCCGTAGGGGTAAACTTTATCGGCGGCTTTTCCGCCCTGGTACACAAAGGCTTTACCTACGGGGACCGGGCATTGATCACTTCCATCCCCGCCGCCCTGGCCGGGACCGAAAGGGTCTGCGCCTCGGTAAACGTGGCTACCACCAGGGCGGGCATTAATATGGACGCCGTTTACCTGATGGGCCGGGTGATTAAAGAAACCGCCGCGCGGACGGCGGAACAGGGCGGTTTGGGCTGTGCCAAACTGGTGGTCTTCAGCAACGTCCCCGAAGACAACCCGTTTATGGCCGGCGCCTTTCATGGAATCGGGGAACCCGAATGTACCATCAATGTAGGGGTATCCGGACCGGGAGTGGTTAAAAACGCCGTTGCCCGGGTGGGCAATGCGGATTTCGGAACACTGGCGGAAACGGTTAAAAAGACGGCTTTTAAAATTACCCGGATGGGGGAGCTGGTTGGCCGGCTGGCAGCAGAACGGCTGGGTGTGCCTTTTGGCATTGTAGACCTGTCCCTGGCCCCCACCCCGGCAGTGGGAGACAGCGTGGCAGAGATCCTGGAAGCCATGGGCCTGGAACGCTGCGGCACCCACGGCACCACCGCCGCCCTGGCCCTGTTAAACGATGCGGTGAAAAAAGGAGGGGCCATGGCCTCTTCCTACGTAGGCGGGTTATCGGGAGCCTTTATCCCGGTGAGCGAAGACGCGGGAATGATCCGGGCTGCGGAGGAAGGAGCCCTTTCCCTGGACAAGCTGGAGGCCATGACCTGCGTCTGTTCGGTGGGCCTGGACATGATTGCCGTCCCCGGAGATACCAGTGCGGAAACCATCGCCGCCATTATTGCCGACGAGGTGGCCATTGGTGTGATCAACAATAAAACCACCGCCGTCAGAATCATTCCCGCCCCGGGCAAAAAGGTGGGGGATAAAGTCACCTTTGGCGGGCTTTTGGGAGAAGCGCCCGTAATGGCGGTGCATCCCTTTTCCGCGGACAACTTTGTGCGCCGGGGAGGCCGCATCCCCGCCCCCATCCAGAGCCTGACCAATTAAAACCGTAAAAGCCATCCTATGAGGCACAACGGGAACGGCGCAGGCTTTTGCCCCGGAAGGGGCCAGCCCAACGGCCATTGGCGCTTTACGGCTTGCCACCGGCGGACAGGACGCTAACTAACATTTTTACTTTTGGTTGAGCAAATAACGGTATGCCCCCAGGGCGGCTTTGGCCCCTTCCCCGGCGGCAACGATAATCTGTTTTTCCGGAATGCTGCTCACATCCCCGGCTGCAAAGGCACCGGGTACGGAGGTGCTGCAGTCGCAGTCGACCTTGATCTCCCCCTTTTCGTTCAGCTCCAGCAGACCTTCGACAAAGTCCGTGTTGGGTACGGTGCCAATTTCGATAAATACCCCCTGCACGGGTATTTTTTTCTCTTCTTTTTGCCCGTCCAGGGAGCGCAAGGTAATGCCCGTCACCCTTTCGCTTCCCCCGATATGCAACGTTTCGTAACCCACCAGTCTGGTCAGATTCGGCGCGTTTTTCACTTTATCGACGAGAATGGGGTCGGCCGTCCATTCCACCAGGGAGACAACGTAGACCTGTTTGGCTATTTTGATCAAATCGTATGCTGCCGTAAGAGCCGAGTTGCCGCCGCCCACTACAGCCACGTCCATACCGGCAAAAAGGGGGGCATCGCAAACGGCACAATAACTGACTCCCCGTCCGGTCAACTCCCTTTCCCCGGGAACATTGAGCCGGCGGGGTTTTTTGCCTGAAGCCACAATCACCGTCCGGGAGTGAAACTCCTCACCGCCGGCAGTACGGGTGACAAAATGACCGTTCTCCCGGGTTAGTTTAACTACTTCGGCTTCGACCCGCTCAACGGGGTATTGTTTTACATGGTCTTCAAACTTGGAAAGCAATTCGGAACCGGTAATATATTGAAAACCGATATAGTTTTCTACTCCCGAAGCCCAGGCCATCTGGCCTCCGTACTGTTTTCCAATTAAGAGGGTAGACAGCTTTTTGCGAGCCGCATATACGGCCGCCGTTAACCCTGCCGGGCCCATCCCGATAATTACCAGGTTATACATAGCAAATTTCCCTCCTGTTTTTCCAGTTGCTCTGGCCATTATCATCTCCCGGCGGGGAAAATTAATGCAACTTTTACCTAAAAACCTTGTAACTGGCGGTAATGTCCTTTAATTCAGTATTTGCCAGGTTAAATCGCCGGCAGCCATCAATTTGTAATCTTAAATTGCAGAGAAAGGCTGTTCAACCTGTCTACCACCCGGGCCAGCCGGCGGGCTGCATTGTTTATTTCCGCCAGATCCGCCATCTCTTTTTGATCTTTCCCGGCGGTGGAACAGTAGCTTTCCGTGCGGGCCAAAATAAGCTGGCTGTTTTTGGCCATCTCCATGGTGCTCAGCTGGACCGTCCGGAAAAGATTGGTCAGGTAGACGGTCATGGTGTTAAACGCCTGGGCCAGGTTGCCCAGCTCGTCCTGCTTGCGTACCGGGACTTTATAGGCGAAATTGCCGGTGGCGATATGCCGGGTGGCTTCCATTAAATCATTAATGGGCAGGCGTAAAACACGTTTGCTGATGATGTGTGCCAGCATGATCCCAGCATACAACGCCGCCAGCAAAACAAAAACCATGGTCAGGGCCAGGTTGCGCATGTATTTTTTTGTTCGTTCCTGATCCATCTGGATGTAAAAGTAGCCCAGCAAACTGCCTTCGGCAGTTCTTACCGGAGCGCTGATCACCGGACCGGGGGAAACGCTTTTTTGAAAGATTCCTTCCGGAGAGCCCCCGGAAACAGTTCTGCCAATCAAAAGGGTATTGGTATGAGCAACTATTTTCCCGCCGGAATTAACGATGGCCGCTTCCCCGATATCTTCATTTGCCTTCAGGTCGGAAAAGAGCTTGTTTAATAGCTGCGGGTCGCCGGCCTGCAGCCGCTCGGCCGCCAGGGCGGTAACAGCGGAGGCAACGGCCTCGCCTTTCTCCTTTATTTGAAGCTCCATGATTTGCTGGATACGGATGTAAGTAGAACAACCCACCGTAATGATTAGAAAAGAAATTAACAGGCCAAAGTAAATGCTTATTTTAGTGGCAATGGAAATTCTGCGCCCCGTGTTTTTCATTGCGAATCACCTCTTTTTCAGAAAAACTGAGTGTGTCTCCCGGTACTGTGCCGGTTTTCAAGAGAACGCCCGCGGGCAGCTCAACCACCCGGCGCGCCCCGGGCACCGGCATGGTGAACCGGTAAGGAGGCAGATTGACCAGGGTTTTGAGCACCGTCCCTTTTTCATCCAGGAAAGCCACATCAATATGGAAACGCAGAAAGCAGGTGTGGACGGCCCGGCATTTTTCCAGAACAAGAGCCTCGCCGGGTTCCATCTTCCGCCTGCCCATAAGCCCCTTCAACCGTGACCAGAAGTTTGCCGCCACCCGCACATTCTGGGCCAGCAATGCGTTGCGGGTTAAATTAATCAAACGCATCCCTGTAAAACCTCACCTGGTAAAAACCTTACTGATTTTGATCACCGCCGGCCCCAGGAGAACCAGGAATACGGCGGGAAATATAAAAAACACCATGGGGAAAAGCATTTTCACCGGCGCCTTCATCGCTCTTTCTTCGGCCCGCTGGCGCCTCTTGTTTCTCATTTGTGCCGACTGCGCGCGCAGCACGTTGCCAATACTGATCCCCAACCGGTCGGCGACAATGATGGAGCCGGCAAAGGAGGAAAACTCGTCCACCCCCAGCCTTTCGGCTGCATCCCGGAGGGCTTCACGCCGCGGCTTGCCCATGTTTATTTCCCGCAGTATTTGCGAAAACTCTTTGGCCAGCAGGCCTTTCTTTTTCTCCGCCACCTTCAAAAGGGCGCCGTCAAAGCCCAGCCCCGCTTCCACGCTTACGGTCAACAGGTCCAGCACATCCGGAAGCTCTTTTCTGATCAGTTCGGCGCGGTCCCGGATCCGGGCCTCAAGATAAAAGTTCGGCAGGTGCCAGCCCAGCAAAACGCCCAGGAAGGACAACAGGCAGGTTTGAACCGGCTCCAGGTGGACCGTTCCGGAAAAGAAAAAGGAAAATACCCCGGCCGCTCCGGCGGTAAAGTACTTGAGCAAGGCGTACTCGCCGGCGCTCAAACCGCCCGGCCTCCCCGCTCGGTTCAGTTTCTCTTCCAGAACGGCAGTTTTCTCGGCCGGGATGAAAACACCGGCCAGGCCAATCATCTTTCTTAAAACCGGCCGGACCACCCTTTGCAAAAAGGGCGCCTTTAATTCCTGTTCCCGGAAAGATAAGGCGGGAGCTCCCAACACTTCCTCCACCCTTTGGGAAATTTGCAAGCGCTCCCCCCAAAGGGCTTGGTAAAGGCCCAGAAGAAAAAATGCAATAGCCAGAAAAAACGCGGCCGCTGAAAGGATCATCAATAAACAACCCCTTCCTGTCAAACGCTTATGCGGACGATCCTTTTAATTAAAATCCATCCCAACAGCTCGGCCAGCACCGCCGCGCCCAGCATCATTCGCCCGGTGGGATGGGTAAACAGGACACTGATATACCCGGGATTGATGAGCAGCATGACAACAACCAGGAATACGGGCAACACACTGATGATTGTTCCGGAAAGGCGTCCCTGGGCGGTCAGAGCACGGATTTCCCCCTGAATACGCACCCTTTCCTGGATGGTCCGGGCAATCTTATCCAGCACCTCGGCCAGGTTCCCTCCCACCTGCCGCTGGATGAGCACGGCGGTAACCACCAGGGACAGGTCTTCGCTTTTCACTCTTTTGACCAGGCTGGTCAACGCCTCCTCCACCGGCGTGCCCAGGCTCAACTCCCGAAAAGTGCGTCCAAATTCCCGCCCGATGGGCGGCGGCATCTCCCGCTGGACCACTTCGATGGCCTGCATAAAACTAAAGCCGGCGCGCAAAGAGTTGGCCATGATTAAAAGAGTATCGGCAATCTGACCGTTAAAAAGCATCACCCGTCTTCTGGCGATTGCCTTTACCAGCCAGAAAGGCGCCGCCCCGGCGGCCAGCGCAGCCATCACGGCCAGCTCCGGGCGCCCGGTCAGCGCAACAGCGATAACACCTCCCCCGGCCGCGCAAAACGCGGCCAGGGCGACAAATTCTTCTCCTTTGAAAGGCAGATCAGCTTCGGCCAGCCGCCTGTCCGCGGCCATACTCAACACCCGCGGGGACAACCGGCCCGCGTGGGCGAGCAGCGATTTAAAGAAGTTATGGCGCAGGTCTTGATTAATCTTTTCCATCCGGCCGTTTCCGTCCGGGCCTCCCCGCCCGGCCAGTTCTTTTAGCCGGTCGGTGATAAACTTCTTCCGGGCCAGGATGAGTTGCTGCAGCCCCGGCGCAAGCAACGCTACGGCCAGAAAAGTAAAAAGGGCAATAACCTTTAAATCCACGCCACCCACTCCTTTAGCGCAGCCAGAAAATATTCGGCGGCAGCTCGATCCCGCACACTTCCAGGCGGTCTATAAATTTTGGCCTGATCCCGGTGGCCCGGAACCGGCCGAGTATTTTTCCGTTGCCGTCCACGCCCGTCTGCTCGAAAAGAAAAAGATCCTGGAGGACGATCACGTCCCCTTCCATCCCCTGTACTTCCGTAATGTGGGTGACTTTTCGGGACCCGTCCTTAAGGCGCGCCATGTGCACGATCACATCGAGGGCCGAGGAAATCTGTTCCCTGATGGCACGCACGGGCAAGTCCACCCCCGCCATCAGCACCATGGTTTCCAGGCGCGAAAGAATGTCCCGGGGGGAATTGGCGTGCCCGGTGGTCAAAGAGCCGTCATGCCCCGTGTTCATGGCCTGCAGCATGTCCAGCGCTTCGCCGCTGCGCACCTCACCCACGATGATGCGGTCCGGGCGCATCCGCAAAGCGTTGCGCACCAGGTCCCGGATGGTTACCTCCCCCCGCCCTTCCATATTTGCGGGACGGCTTTCCAGGGTGACGACATGCTCCTGGCGCAGCTGCAATTCGGCCGCGTCCTCAATGGTAATGATCCGCTCATCGGCCGGGATAAAAGAGGAGAGAATATTCAGCATGCTTGTCTTCCCGCTTCCCGTGCCTCCGGAGACAATCATGTTCAGGCGCGCACGCACACACGCTTCCAGGAAAAGGGCCATTTCTTCCGTAAGGGTGCCCAGCGACAGCAGATTTTCCACCGTGAGCGGATCCTGAAAAAATTTACGGATGGTAATGGTAGGCCCGTTCAAGGCCAGGGGAGGAATAATGGCGTTGACCCGGGAGCCGTCCGGCAACCGGGCGTCGACCATGGGGGAGCTCTCGTCTATTCTTCGCCCCAGAGGGGCCACGATTTTTTCAATCACGTGCATTACGTGCTGGTCGTCCCGGAAAGTAATGGGAGTGAGCTCCAGCCTGCCCCCCCGCTCCACGTAGACCTGATGCGGCCCGTTGACCATAATTTCCGTAACTTCCGGGTCTTTCAACAGGGAGGTGATCGGGCCAAAACCAATCGCTTCATCGATAATCTCATTGATGATCCGCTGGCGGTCGGAACGGGAGACGTGCCGCCCGGATTCATCAATCAATCTGCCGACCAGGTCCCCGATCCTTTCGGCCACCGGTTCGCGGCGGTCTCTTTTCTCCTGGGGCAGTTCCGCCAGTTCGGCAATAACTTTCTTGTGCAGGTCGATTTTAAGGTCCTGGAAGGGGTCTTTGGGGGGAGCGGAATAAGCCTGCCTGGGAGGCTGAATGCTTTTATTTGCCTGTACAGCTCCGCCGGGTTCAAAAGTTCTCCTGTTCTTCTGCTCAAACCTCGCAAAAAGGGACACCCCAATCACCTCTCTCCTATCTTAACGAAACGGCTTTCGCGGATGTTTTGAAAAACTTGCCCAACAGCGACTTCCGCTCACGATAATCGGCGCGGCTTTCCGGAACAATCCTGCCTTTTCCGGCCGCTTCTTCCTCCCCGCGCGACAGCAACCCGGCCAGCTCAAATATGCTCTGGCTGATGGCGCTCCCCGCCTCGGCCAGAACGAAGGGCATTCCCCTGTTGATGGAGGGCAGGACGATTTTCTCTTCGTCAGGCACGGCGTGCCAGAGGGAAAAATTCAAGCTTTTTTCGAGCTCGCTTGGTTTGAGCACATCCGGGCGGGTCTTGTTCATAACGAGCTTTATTTTGTTATGAAAGTTCAAGCGTTCGAGAATATCGATGTTCAGGCGCGCGTGTTTCAAGGCCGGCAGATCCTGGGTAACCAGGACGAGAACCTGATCGGCGGCTTCCAGGGTGCCAACAACCACCTCATTTAAGTAAGCGCAAGTATCCACCACCACGTAGTCATAACTTTTCTTTAAAGTTTGCAAAATTGCCGTCACCTGTGCTCCCGTAACCGTTTCTGCCTGCTCCGGGTCGGCTGGGGACAGCAGAGCATTGATCCCCGAAAAGTGGGGGGCAAGATAGCTCTCCAGAAGGGAGGGGTCCGTGTAATCAGGTTCCTGAATTACTTCGGTGACGGTTCCTTTGGTGGGCATATTCAGGAGCACCGCCGCGTCCCCGCCCGCCAGATCCAGATCAACCAGAACCACCTTTTGGCCCGTCCCCTGGGCCAGGGCGACGGCCAGGTTGCAGGCCAGGGTAGTGCGCCCTACGCCGCCTTTGGTGCTGAAAAGAGTGACCACTTTGCCGGGGATGCGGGCCGGTTGCGGGGGGGCGCCGGCAACCTGCCCGCCGCTAAAATGAACCTGCCTTTTCTTATGAAAAGCACCTGCCCTGCGGATTGTTTCGGCCAGCTCGCTGCTGTTAAAGGGCTTGACCAGGTAATCACGCGCCCCCGCAGCCATGGCCTTGCGCAGGTATTCCTGTTCCCCCTGGATGGAAATGATCACCACGGCAACTTCCGGAAACTGCATTGAGATCAGCTCCGTCGCCTGGATACCGTCCATCCTGGGCATGTTGATATCCATCAAAACCACATCCGGCTGCAGGGTTTCGGTGAGGCGCAGGGCTTCCTCCCCGTCGGCGGCTTCCCCCACTACTTTGATATCTTCCTCGAAGTAAAGAAGGCGTTTAATGTCCTCCCTGGTGCCGGCAATGTCGTCGGCAATTAAAACTCTGGTCGTCTCCAAATTAACTCACCTCCCGAATCAGGAAAGCTAGCGTACGAGATTTCCCAGCCGGGCAGACGGGAGGGCCACTTCCGCTCCATCACCGGGTGAACGCAGCAGCAGGCGAACGGACCCCCTTTCGGCGGCCAGGATCAGCGTCTGTGCCTGTTGCGGGGTAACCTCCAGAGTAACCGTTTGCATCTGCACGGACTTATTGTTGTTTTTGACCGGGTTCGGGTCCGCGGACTGGTTGACGGCCAAAACATTTACATTTTGAATGAGCAGGGAAGTAACAGTTTCCCTGGCGCCTCCTGAAGGCACGTCCACCGTACCCGCCACGTCCACCCTGTCCCCGGGCCGTAAGAGCCCGGCGACGCCGGAAACATCGTTGACGGCAATGGTGGCCGCCCTTTTGCCGGGACTGACCAGAAAGGCCAACCCCTGGGAAGGATCTTTGGGTCCGGCTATTTTCGTCTTCAAAATCTGCTCCCCGGGATAGATTACGGTGGTGGTAATTTTGCCCACCACTTCTTCCCGCTTCACAAGCGCTTCCTTATGGATGTAAGAAGACGGTATCTCCTTGACCTCCAGCATATTTTCCGTAATCTTTGTCTGGGGCGGGATTTTTTCCCGGGCCAGGACCACCGGTCGAAAATCACCGGTGCTCCGGTAGGTGGCCTTTAACTGCTGAAGATAGGTATAAACTCCATACGCTGCCACAAGGCCAAAAACCACGGCCAGGATAAGGAACAGGTTAACTTTCCCGCGCAACAAGCGAAAAGCCCCCCTTCACGCTGTTCACTGCCCGGGCTACTCCAGCAACCTCACCGCATAAAGGCCGGTATCCGGAGGCCGGGAAAAATCCGCCTCTCCTTCCACCGTGGTGCAAATAAAATACCCGTGTATTTCGTCTTTTTCTGAATCGGCCCGGTCCACCAAAAAGGCGGCAAAACCCTCTACTTTTACCTGGCTTCTCCCGTGGAGCGTACCGCTGGGATTGTAAACGGGAATAATCAGGATTTTCGGGCAGCCCGGCTCAAAATGGTCCACCGTGCAGTTGTTTTTGCAGCGGGCCAGCCGCTCGTTGATACCCTCGGTAGGACCGCTCATGTTGCCCGGCTCGGTCGTGACCATGTCTCCTACCGCGATCTCACCGCTGTATCCATAAATCAAGTTCTGCCGGTAAGTGCTCGCCCCGGTGCCGCCCAGGGCCAGGGCGCCGAAATTTCCGGGAAAGGCGGGATCTCCGTATTTTAAAGTGTACCTTTTTCCAAATTGAAAGTTCTGTTTGGGCACCAGCAAGGGGGCAACCCCCCGGCAGGAGGTAACTCCCGCCACGGCGGCGGAAGCGGCGGCCTGCACTTTTCCGGATGTATACCCCAGCAGCCGGGCCAGGATGAAGTCCACTTCTTTCCCGGCGGTTACCTCAACCACCTTCAGCCCGGACGGGCTGGTGGAAATAGAAACCGTCAGCCCTGCGGGATCGGCCCCGTTTTGCAGCGCGTATTGCTCGGCGCAGCTTTTGGCGACCGCTTCGTCGCCGTTCCCGGCTGGAGACAGTTCCGCGGCTCCTGCCAGCGCCGCGGCGTCCACGGCGTTAATCAGGCGCTGCTTGTTTAAGGTATACAGGCCGAAATCAGTGACCAGGGCGGCAAACCCGAGCAGGCCCAGCATCATCAGGGAAACCAGAACGAAAGCGCCGCCCCTTTCATCCGCCGCCAGCCGGGAAAGAGCTTTTTTAATCATCGGCAGGCTCCTTTCATTCCACCCGCATCGTGGTAGCGGCTTTAATGGTGAAGGGGTCCGGCAGCAACGCACTGATCAGGGGAATGACCAGGTCCACGGGATAAGTCACCGTCACTGTGAGCATGTCCCCCCGCCCGTAACTCTCGGGTTCCAGCAAAACATCCAGGGAATTGGCGTCCAGCGACGGTGCAGAAGCGATTACCTTCTCGCGCACCCCATCGTAAGTTTCCCCCACCACGGCGACCCGGGCACCCTCGCGGCTGGCACCGGTGATCACCAGATAAGCATGGAAAATGCGCCCGAATTCAATAATTCCCCCTAAAATCAACAGCAACACCGGAAGCAACAGGGCCAGTTCCACCATGGCCTGTCCTTTTTGAGAGCGGATAATCCTTTTCCACATCCGGCAGCTCACCTCAAAATAAACGGAAACAGATAGGCCGCAAAAACGCCTGCAAAAATGGCGGCCCCGAAGGGAATCGCGTCACCCGGCGCGGCCTGTTCCAGGGGAGTTAAGGCGTACGGGGCGGGAACCCGGGCAAGGCGAAGGAGGGCAGCGCATCCGATCGCCCGCAGGGAGGAAAGCAGGCGCTCCTGCCTGATCAGCAAAACACAGGACATCAGGCCGCCGGCCAGCGCCGCGCCCCCAAAAACGAAAAGGGTAAATTGCGGCCCCTTGATCATCCCGATCGTGGCCAGCAGCTTGACATCTCCCGCTCCCATCTGGCGTACGGCAAAGGGGATCAAGAGAAGCAACAGGCCGGTCAAAAAACCGGCCATCCCCTCCGCCAGGCCCTTAAGACCATGGAAATATAGCTGCATGATGACGCCGATGAGGGCAAAGGGCAACAACACTTTATTGTATATTTTGTTCCAGCGCAGATCCGTGTACAGGCAGATGGCCGTAAGTGCGATCACGAGAATGTCAAAAGAAACCATCATTGTGCTCCGGCATAGTTAGCCGCCCGAACCGCCTTAGTCGGCAGCAGAGTCCTCAAGTGTTTTGCCAACTTTGCTCAAGATTTTGTCGATACCGCCCGACAAAGCCGTTAAGGCCGTAATGGCCGCAATGGCCACCAGTGCCAGGATCAGCCCGTACTCGGCCATCCCCTGCCCGCTCTCTTCCTTCACCAGACGGGTCACTAAATTCCGCATGCAAAAACACCATCCTTTCTTTTTCTTCTGATTCTACCACCGTTAGACTTTTTACACATCGCACAGGCGTCTCATTTCAAGTTGTGATTTTGGTCTTAATTTCCATAGGACCAAAGTCCCAAAAAAAAAGAGCGAAATGCCCCTTCACACCTGCACCAGCTTGTTTTTGATGGCGTAAAGCACCGCCTGCGTTCGATCATTAACGTTTAACTTTTGAAAGATATTGGTCAGGTGGTTTTTCACCGTCTTTTCGCTGATGAAAAGTTTTTGGGCGATGCTTTTGTTGCTTTCCCCCTGGGCGAGCAGCTGGAGAATTTCCAGCTCCCGGTTGGTCAGGATATTTCCCGCTTTCCCCGTCCGGCGGTTGAATTCCTGAAAAACTTTCGCCGCCAGCCGGGGCGAAATAAAGGATTCCCCGCGGGTTACACCCAAAATGGCTTCCAGCAATTTGTCCGGGCTCACGTCCTTTAACAGATAGGCCGAGACCCCGGCCCGGATCAGCTCAAATATATATTCTTCCTGGTCGTGGATGGTCAAAGCGATAACTTTGGTGTCGGGCATTTCCGCTTTAATCAACTTGCAGGCGGTAATACCGTTCATGCCGGGCATATTGACGTCGAGGAGTACAACGTCCGCCCCCGTCCGGCGAGTCAATTCTACGGCCTGCTCCCCGCTTTCCGCTTCCCCGGCGATAACCACGTCCGGCGCCAGCGAAAGAATCCTGCGCAAGCCCTCCCTGATCAAAGGGTGGTCATCCGCAATAACAACCTTGATCGCCAAGTGCACCCCCACTCCTTTTCTACTATAAGGATTATAAGAACAAAATATAAATTAGAAAAACACTTCCAGCTATTCCTGCAGCGGAACCGTTACATATACCGCAGTCCCCCTGCCCGGAGCCGTGTTGATTTGTACAGAACCGTTTAGAAGCTGCGCCCTTTCGCGGATATTGATCAGCCCGTAACCTTCCGGGCGGCTGCTATTTTTTACTTCCTCAAGATCAAAGCCTTTCCCGTCATCCCTGACCAAAAGGTTTACCCTCTCCGGCAGGACCTCCATTTTAATCAGCACGCTGCGGGCTTCCGCGTGCTTGCGCACGTTATTCAGGCACTCCTGGACAATCCGGAATAACGTTACCTCCGTAGAAACGGGGAGTCGCCGGTCCTGTCCAAAAAAGGAAAATTCGGCGGCTATTCCGTACTGCTCCCGAAAATCGGCCACATAACGCTTTAAGGCCGCCACCAGCCCCAAGTCGTCCAGTACCATCGGCCGCAGGTCAAAGATGATTTTACGCACGTCCTGCAGGCTTTGCCGGACGAGCTCCCGCAGGGCATTGAGCTCTTCCTTCAACCTGGCGGGATCGATTTCTAACAGTTTAAGACAAAATTCTGCCCGCATGACGATGTTGGCCATCATTTGCGCGGGTCCGTCATGTATTTCCCGGGCGACGCGCTTGCGTTCCTCTTCCTGGGCCCTGATGATGCTGACCCCGAGATCGTGGAGCTGCTGCAGTTCCCCTATTTTCAGCGACACCTGCTGCAGGTTGTTGCTGAGGTAGTTAATGGCCGTGCTCAGGTGGGCAAGGGTGCTTTCCACTTTGGCCAGGCTGGTTTTCATGTGCCTTAAGTTTATTTCCAGCTGATCCCGGCGGAAGCGGAGCATTTTTTCCTGATTGCGCAGGTCGCGTAAACGGAGTTGTAAATTTTGGGCGGTTTCGTAGGCGCTTTTGATATCTTCCTCCCGGTAGCGCTTGAAATCCCTGCTCACTTCCATGAGGTGAATGCGCGCCTTTTTCTCCCTTATTTCCAGATCATCCACCTGGTCGATGGTCTTCCTCAGTTCCTCCATCACCTGCTGCAACTCTTGCTGGATGCGGTTGCATTCAATCTGCGTGGCCTCCGCGATCTCGAAAATCTGGCTCCTTCCATTTTCCATGGCGGCAAGAGTATCTTTAATTACCCTGTCTAAAGCTGAAATGTCAAACAAGCCTTCTCACCCCGTCCCGTTCGGCAGAAACACACATTTTACACAGGATGCTGTACATTTCATTCTACCGTCTTGTAGAGACATTCTGATATATTTTCGTTAAGGCACTGCTGACACCTCTGGAAGCTACCCCTCCTGCTTTAGTGAAGTCATAAGGCTTTATTCGAGAGCGTTAAGGCAATACCCTTTTTACATGCTTTTACCTTGTGTACTTTTGATTACTGTTCTGCGTACATCGTTTATGACCCAGAACAAGTACCAACTGAAGAAAGATTAAGTTCGGGGAGAATGTTATTAATGTTATAGTAGCATATTTGAAAAATAAAAAGAAAATTTCCCCGGGAAGAACTCTGTATTTCCGGGGAAATACTAAGGGAGTTAGGCCTGGAACAGACGCAGGAGCGCTTGGGGAATTGGCGCTGCCAAAAGGCGTCATGGAAAGAAGTAAGCCAGTGTTTAAGGTGGAGCCGGGTGGTAATACAAACCCCGGCGCCTGCGCATTACACCGCGTTACGGCCGGGGGTACCGCCGGTAAAACACCGGCATTCAACACCTCCGCCCGGTTGACGTGTCCCCGGCTGGCTGTTAAAATGGAAAAGGAGAGTAAGACTAAGTAAGAAAGTTAGAATGGAGTGAGCTAAAACCATGAACCTTATACGAATTCGCTCCAAAGGACAGATAACGCTTCCCCTTCCGGTCCGAAGGGCCGTGCAGGCTGACGTCGGCGATTACCTCGTGTGCGAGGTCCGGGGGAACAGCGTGATCCTGCGCAAGGCGCCCGTCTACCCCCGCGCCAGCTTTGACGACGGCATCTGGCGGCTGGTGGGTTCCGCGGAGGATAAGGAAGGGAGAGAAGATGTTTCCGTCGATAAGCACAAATACCTGGGGGATGAGCTGTGAGGGTGCTGGTAGATTCCAGTGCGATAGCAGCCCTGATCCTGCGGAACGACCAGCGGCATCCTGAAGCGGTCCGGGCTCTCCGCTATTTCACCGAGAAGGGGGCCGAACTGGTCCTCACCAACTTCATCGTCGCCGAGACGTACAACCTCCTTGCGGCCAGGGCATACCCGGCAAAAGCCAGAGAATGGCTGCTGGCCAATACCTGGCCCGTGGAGAGGGTTTCGGAAGAAGACGAAAAAGAGGCCCGCCGTATCTTAGAAAAATACGCCGACAAGGATTTTTCCTATACCGACGCCACCAGCTTCGCCCTCATGACCCGCCTCTCCTTCGACCTGGCTTTCACTTACGACCGGCACTTCACCCAGTACGGGCTGCGCACCCAGGAAGACCTGCTGGCCCGAGGAGAAATTTGACCGATTTTTAGCCGCCGCGTGCCCGGAAAGATAAGACCCGGAGACTCTAAAGTCCGGGCATTTTTTAAACCCGTCCGCCGCTTTTTTTTTGCCCCTCCCGGGTTGTCTTGATCGATTTTCACGGCCTTAGCGCCCTCCTTTCAAGCCTTATTTTGGACACGAAAGCCTTTACAGTCAATACAAGGAACATTGTCACGCGCTGTTGCTTTTTGTTCGGGAACTGTGAAACAGGGGCATCCTGGTACCCATCCGCCTGCCCACGGGCCAGAAGCGGTACAGGAAGGGTTATGCCCATGGAGGCATTCACTGTAATACTTCCGGTAAATACTCTCCCCGTTTGACCGCACGTCCTCCAGGTATGGCCATCTCTGGCGGACCTTGTTCACCCGGGACAGATCCAGGTCGAAGTAATATACCCCCGGTTTCCGACCACAGGATAACAGGGTATATCCGTCGGGATAGGCCACAAAACTTTCCCCCTGCACCTCCCGGCCCAATCATCCCAGTCAATCACTGTTGCTCCCAGCCAGTCCTCCGGCAGCAAAACCACATCTACGTCCGCGGTAATTTCATCCAAAAACTTATACATTTGCACGATGTTCTGTTCAAGATCTGTTATATCCCTGGGGAATTGAACAATGGCCAGTTTTATTCAGGACATTTTTTCCCTCCTTAGTGTAAATCGTGGCCAGCGTGGGGTTTTACCGGTGTTGGCTTTTTAGACCAGCAACTCCACGATGTCTTTGTCCTGCAGGACGTATTCCTTCGGCACACTCTGTCCGGGGAAACGGGCCGACCCCCAGATGCGTGCTCCACGCAAGGTTTTCAAAAAATCCTTGTGGATGTTCCCGGCCAGATCCAGAATATTGCTGCCGCGGGGCAGAATAAAGGGGCGGGTGAGGTCCGGTTCTTTGCCCGGGGACCTGGTAAAAACGCGAATAACCTCCAGGGCTGAAAACAGCCTGGTTTTGAGCTGTTCCAGGTTAAGACCTGCTGCGGCAGAAACCGGTAATATTTCCAGGTCAGGCGGCAGCAACTCTTGCAGCAATAAAAGATTTTCCCTCCCCTCGGGCTGTTCCGCTTTGTTAGCAGCTATAATCAAGCGGTGCGGCGGTACGGCCCTAACCCCGGGGGGAATCTCGCTGCGGATGATTTTGCGTTCGTTCAGCAGGCGCAGGGAATTTTCCAATTGATCTAAACAGTCACCGGCGCAGCTGTCAATCACCAGCAACAGGGCATCGGCGTTGCGCAGCAAACCGGCCAGCCCGGGGGGAAACCCTTCGGCGGTAAGGGGCGGGGTGTCAACCAGCTGGACATAAATTTCCTCGTAAGGCATCATGCCGCTAAAAGGAATGGTAGTGGTAAAAGGATAATCCGCCACCTTCACCCTGGCTCTGGTTAGAGCCCCAACCAGGGCTGATTTGCCGCTATTGGGATAACCCACCAGGGCCACCTGCCCGGCTCCCTGCTTTTCAATATGGAAGGGGTCGTGCCGGCCGAGGGTGGTTTTCTTTTGACCTTCTTCCCGCAAACGGGCCAGCCGCCGTTTAATGTCGGCCTGCAGTTTCTCCGTACCCTTGTGCTTGGGGATTACGGCCAGCATTTCTTCCAGGGCGGCAATTTTTTCCTCAACGGTGGTGGCGTTGCGAAAGGCTTCTTCCGCGGCGTGATACTGGGGGGTCAGGTTGGCAGGCACTGGCTATTCCCCCTTTTTAAAATATTAAAAACGGTTTGGCTTCAGGTTAGTGTCAATCCTCATTTTAATTTAGTCCAACCCCGGCTATTTTCGCAGATTGAACAATCTGCAACAGTTTCTTATACCCGACTGCTTCGCATATTGTTTTGGTATTTCAGGTCAGTCGGCCTGTCCATACACCAGAATGTGGTGACCAGCGATTGACCCATTTTCTTTTGTCTGTGGAACAGGTAGAATATTTGCTGGAAGTGACCGCCATGCAGCAAATATTCTACACGCCGGTATTAGCGGAAAAATACGCCTGCCTGGGCAAAGACTTTCCCTTTCCTGCCCTTGCGGGTGCCTGGTGACGCGGATGATCCCATGCAGTTGCCTGATCGAGGAGATAAAAGTACCTGTCTAAGAGGCTGCAGTGGCACGAAAAAACGCGGCGATCACTATTTGCCGGTTAACCGGTTTAAAAGCTTTTGGAGTTCATCCAGACCCTCTTTTCTTAATGATGCTCCTTTACGGGGGAGTACCCATAAATTATCAATCTGCAAGCGGTGAGCTGCCATTTGCATTGTTTCCCAATAACGTTCACGCCCGTAAGAAATTACTGCTTGAAAACAACTACCATAGCGGGTAAGAAAACAACAAATTCTTTCGACAAGTAATTCCATAATTTCCCTGTGCATACCCCGGGTGAAGCGAGAGCGATTGAGATTAAAGTCGTAGCTGGCCACCCGGTCTTCAAAACATGCTGGCACAATACCATAGATACCAGAAAGCGAGGCCCGTTCAAGAATACCTTCCTCTATTATAACCTGTCTTGCGGCCTGCCAGTAAAGACGCTGGCTTGGGCTAGTACCATAAGGTTTCCGGGCAGAACAGGGAAGTATGAGGAGAAATTCTCCCTTTGGAACGTAAGTATCCAGGATTTCCTTTATCAGCTTTTCCACGCCAGGATTGCGTAGTAGATCAAGAGGATTAAGAGAGAAACGCATGTGTTCTTTATTAGAGGTCACCGCCTTTCCATCACCTTTTAACACCAGTAACGGAGGTTTGTATGAAAATATCAGTTTGCTGCCAAGGCAAGGGGTGGAGCTTCACCAGCCCCAATGGGGCATGTTTTCTTCCTAACCCGACTATTTTCGCTGTGTACAGCCCATCAGGTAACCAGTGGCGGAAGCTAATGTATTTTCCGGACGATTGGTGTGATCTAAACCTTTTGATAAGTACATATGATGTATATTGCGCTGACACTGCCATCATAAGGGAAATGTGCCGGCTCGGTCTCCGCGGCCACATGGACAGCCTTTTCCGCCACGTAGGGAGAAAGGTACTGCAATCGAACCTGCCTCAGTACAAGTGTTACCACCCCTATATTATCCTCGATAGGACTTTTCCGCATCGCGGGCTGCTGATGCTTGATTCAGGTGGGTTTAGTTTTGGCCAATCTGAAAAACTGGTGCGCTTGTTGAAGTCCCCGTTCCCGGCTATTCGCCGCTTTGCGCGCCTAATGCTTGCCGTTGTCAGGTTGGAAAGCCAAGAAGATGAATGGGATAAAGTAAGTTTTGTCCGGCTTGCCCGCCTTGCCCAGCGCCTGCATTTGCGCACACAGCTTCAACTGAAACCCGATATAGTTGTTACCCTCGACCGCGTTATGCATTTTGATCTCCCATACTGGGTTAAATCGCGGCGTGTCCTGTTCAATTTAACCTGCGCACGCACGGCCCTGGAATTTTACGCCCGCACACCGGAACCGAAACCCCTTTTATTTGCCGTCATTCACCCGCTGGGGCCACCACCAGGGCTTATAGGTAAGACGATAATATCCAGGGATATGGTAGCAGCGTTCTACACGCGCACCTTCGCTTTGCAAATCAAGTACCTGCTTCGTGCCGAGTTGGAGACTGGCCTGCGCTTTGGAGGTTTTGCCGTTGGTTCACTTGTGCCGGTAACCAACTACGAGTTTTTAGATCTCTTAGCTTCTTCTTTTGCTAGGGCCCTTGCAGCACTTGGGGTAAAGGAACGTCCACTGCACGCTTTTGGCGCCGCAGATAAAAAGGCAGTCTTTCTCTACAGATACGGATTCACCTCCTTTGACTCAAACCTGCACATGGTGAAGGCAAGGAATCGTCAAATTTACGACCCTGCCACTGGCATCTACAAGAAGATGCAATTGCCGCCCGCTTGCGGCTGCCCTGTTTGTCGCCGGCATGCACCGGAGGAATTCCTTGAGAACAGGCAGGGCGTAAAGGAGGTGGCCACCGTCCTTCAATCCCTGCACAACTTTTATACCAACCACCTGTCTCACCTCGAGACCACGTATTGCTTAAGCAAAAAATCTTGATTGTTTTGGCTGGTATTCTCGAGCGAAACCAGGTGAGGCTGTCGTTAGCGAAAAACTATCGAGGAACTTAGCTATTCTCTCGTTGGCATCTTCTGTTTTTATCGGAACAGGCACGGCTTTTAGGCCTGCTGCATCATGGCTTAGCAGGAGCCAGTTGCCGGCCGTGAATGTAAAGGTTTGCCGGAACATTTCCTCAGGGATACCAAAGGCTTCAGCTACTCCTTCACGGTCGGTTTTTCGCGGCAGCTTGCTTACCAGGTATGTGTGGGGCTGGGCCATGATGCTTGTATCCAGGTAACGAATGCGCTGGGTAGCCAGGCCGAGCCCCAGGCCGAACTTCCGCCCGCGCCGTGCCAGCGTGTGGGCGATTTCCCGCGCCCGCTTGTAGCTTTCGTGCTCCCCGCTGCTTTCCTGGCGTACGAACTCGTCAGCTTCATCAAAAATGAAGGAAACCAGGGGAAAGATGCGGCCCGTCTGGCGCCGGTTCTCGTAAGCTTTTTCGCCGAGACGGTGAGCAAAGTTGCGCAGCTCGTGTGGGTCGTGAGAGTTGATTATAAAAAGGGCAGGTTTGTTTTCGTCATTGAGAATGCGCAGGATCTCATTATCTGAAATGCCGCACTGAAGCGTTGCACCGGCCCGTGCTATTGTTTTCTCGAGAAACTCAAGAACACCAGCAAAGTCACCCTCTTTAAATTTGCTGTGCTCCTTTTTCTTCAGTGCCTCTTCGAGCGAGTTTTTAAGTTTTTGAGCCAGGGATGCCGTGATTACCTGTTTCCATTTGTCGGATAAACCACTTTCCTTCACGACTTGCTTGATGAGTTCTCTTCGTTGGTTAAATAAAGCGTCTAATCGTTTTTTCCTGCGATGCGGTGCTCGTTCATGATCCCCGAAAAATAACTCATAAACCGACATATTTTCTTCATGCGAAAACACCCTGACCTTCCCCGCGTCCATCAGTGCGGCCAGGACGGCTTCCATCTTTTTTTGATAGGGCTTAAGTGCTTTTGGTAAAAGTGCATAGCGGGCAAATAGCCGCGCCGCGTCCTCCCTGGAGGGGCGTCCGGTATCACCGTTGATATAACGAAATACTGGTTCCGGAAGCGTATTTTTGCCAAGGCAGACCAGGTAAGCCTGCTCGACCCGGAGAAGCTGATCAATCAAGAGGCCCGTATACTCGCTCATTAAATCGAAGAGGACGACCTTGATAGGTTCGCTCTCTTTAGACAAAATTTTACTGATAAGTGTGCTGAGGAGGTTTGATTTACCGGCACCCGTAAACCCGAAGATCCCGAAGTGCACCTTTACGAACTCCTCAAAGCGAAGGAAAACCCTGACGTTTTCATCCCGTGTGAGGGTACCCAATAGCATTAAGTCCTCATTTTCCAGATCAAGATCACGGTTTACCACCTGCTCGGTAACTTCTGTAGAGAGAAGGCGTGCTTCTTCCCCAATCATGGGAATATTGCTTTCATTTTGAAACTCCATGCGTCCATCAAGATATTCCACGATTTCCAGGTTGGTTGGAATGGCGGTACAGCGGATGATCGTGGTATCCTCATAAGAATCGCTGTCCTGCTCTATCCAGTCCTGCGAAGCGCTTCTGGCCGCTTCCATTACGAACCCAGGAAAACCACGGGGTTCTTCTCCTAGCGCGTAGTGAATTGGCTTTAAGCCCGTTACTTCGAGGACACTATAGCGCGCGACCCGGGCATCCGAAGAAAAATTGCGCACGGCAAGCATAGCCCCTTCTCTTATTTCATTCATCGCCCGTCGCGTGTATTCAAACCAGATCTCAAACTGGTAACGAGAAAGTTCATCTTCCTGCATGCGCATTAACCTGCCCGCCCGGTTGGGCACCCATATGGAGCCGTTAACCACCACCTGTTTGGCCATTATCCAAACCTCCTATCTTCCGGCTTCATCTCTTGTGGTGCGAAGAAGACGGCTAATTGGCCGTATGCGAAAGGCCATCTCGCTGCTCCTGATGAGGTCGCGTGCTCGCCGCTCGAGGGTCTTTGCACCCCAGTCCGCCTTGTGCAAGGGATCCGGGTAACCAATTACCTCCGGGTAGAGATTCCTGGTTAGCACATCTAAGAAAAACATCATCAATTCCTGCATCTGATTGCCTACCTCATTATTTAAATAAACCAGTGGCTTTATGGTCCCAAGTTCTCTATTCTTGATTTCTACAGTACCAAACGCCTTTCCGTCAAACTGGGGGTATGCCAGCCGGTCTACAAAAATTACGTGCCCCATGCGGGTAGTGCCGGGTTTGCGTACTAAATAAAACTGAGCCAGAGAGCGTAAGAACAGGCGCTCAGGTGGTAATACCACCCATCCCCGCATACCTCGCACTTCCGGTTTACCTGAATAAGGATCTTCTTCAAGGTGCAGTGTCATAAATACGCCGTCGAATTCCACGCTGCCCCACGGCGCTGCAATAGTGGGTTCCGATTGGGCCAAGGCTTCCAGGAAAACGCGGTCGGTCCACGGTAAAAGGCCAACGTCCACTTGCGGGTAAGCACCCACGTGTCGCAATACGCCCAGATAATGCCGGCTTAAGAATCGTGTTGACGAGTCCTTGGCAATCCCAACGAGCAAAATTCTCTTTGCCCAGCACCGCTCAACAAGGCCCCGCATACCCACCGCGATTAGAAAATCGAGGTCGTCGGGGCTCATCCACCGGCGGCGTTCGCCATCTTTATCTCGCACCGTATATATAAGCGCCGACTGGTCTTTTTTGAGGAACAGGCGGTAGCAGATATCTTCAAAAAGCCGCAGTGCATCATACCAGGCCAGTTCAGGGTCGAAACCACCTGCTACGGAAAGCCTGTCCGGGGCCTTAAAAGTGGCCACTGGAGGATTGATTGCTACCTTGCCGAGGCCGGCTAAAGCCTCCGCAGCGCGGCGAACCTCCGCTAAGTCTACATTTTCCCGCCGGCTGAACTCGGAAAGATCAACCGGGCGTCCCTTGTTCCAGGTGAGTTCAGCAATGAGCCGCCGCCGGAGGCTGAAATGCTTTGCTGACGGAACGCCAAGTTCACGGGAGTACGGACGTGAGAGGGCGACAACCACGTCGCGCATGTTTAGTCGCCGCTGCCCCAGCTGGTATCCAATAAGACCGATTGTTCGCGTACCTCTCTCCACGCTGGAAAAAATGCTGGAAAGGGAATGATCAAGTATAATGAGGCGGGGATATTCCATTGTTGAGGCTGAGGCAATATGGTAAGCTAAATAAACTTCGGCCAGCTGCATAATTTTTGTATGGATGTTTGCGAGGTTAATTTTATCTTCTTCCGAAATAAGGAATTGATCCTCTGGATTTCCACCTATTGCCTCGTTAATGTGTGCAAGCGGTACCGGTACGTAAGCCACCATGCTTACGTCCTGATCCATGGACCATCGCTCGTATTTTAGGTGTGGCGGTGATCCCGTTAGGGAAAGACGGCCTTTAACACCGTAGGATGCCCCGAAAAAAACCATGAAGTCGGTAAAGGGGTCCTTAAAACAGCTCCCATCTACAGCGCAAAAATCTATCTCGCGGCGTCCAAAAAAGGCCTCCGCGTCACGCCTAATCCTGTCAATGTATACCTGTTTTTTCCAGCGTCCCGGATAGGTGATTATCAGGTTGTGAAACCATGTGCGGTAAAATTCCCGTACGGCACCAACCCGTGCCATGTAAAGCTCTTCGTACCGTGCCTGGGATTCGCGCAATGCGTCCCTGTAGCCCCGGTAAATCTCGGAAATGCGCGACACAAAACCCACCATCCAGTAAATTTGGTAACCTATTAAATATCTCCTTCAAGCCGGGCAATAATAATAACCTCGTCAGGTTATATTTACCGTCACTTTTTTCATGACAATCCTCCCGAGTATATTATAACTCGGAAGATGCTAAGGTTTCCATGCATTGCCATCACCTTCTCGAGAAAAATCAAAGCGCTCTCCTGCTCCTTGCGCGGGCGCTTTTCTGGTCTTCCAGTGTTTGGCTGTTACAGCTCTTGAGTAATTTTTTGTAGTACCGTGGCGGAAGCAGGTCCGTATTGTTACACTCTGCTACGGCCAGAGCGGTCATTGTCTCGATGTCCCGGGTAGAAGGGTAATACCGCTGCAGGGGGGGTTCAGAGAGATGCCGCCCGGCGCTGGCGGCCTGTCCTGACAAAGATGTGTTTGCCGTCGGTCCTCAAGATAACCGCCCCATCCAGATCGGTGCGGTAAACCCGCACCGGCATCCGGGCCAGGTGTTCCAGCGTTTCCGGGGCGGGATGCCCGAAATTGTTATGCCGTCCCACGGAAATCACCGCTACATCCGGGTGTGTTTTTTCCAGGAAAGAAGGTAGGAGGTAACGGCTGCCGTGATGGGGTATTTTGAGCACGGTACACCCCAGATTAACGCCCGTATCCATGAGGGCCTGCTGGGCTTCCACCTCAATATCCCCGGTAAGCAACAGCACTTCTTCTCCGTAACGAAGACACAACACCAGCGAGGCGTTATTCAAATCAGACCGGGTGCCGGAAAGCAGCGGCCGGGGCGGCCCCAGTACCTGGATATCCAGAGCCGGGTCCAGGTGCAGGCGGTCCCCTGCCCCCGTTGTCTTCACAGGCACACCCCGGGCGGCCAGTCCGGCTATAAGAGTGCTATAGGTTAAAGGGACTTTGTCGGGAGACCGGGAATGAGCCCCGGCAGATACGGAAGAATTCCCCGTTCCGCCCACCGGTGACACCAGGACCAGATCAACCGGAAAGGCTTCGATCACCGCCTTCATTCCTCCGGCGTGATCCTCGTGGGGATGGGTGATCACCAGCACATCCAGGCGCCTGACACCCAGCCGGCGCAGGTACGGCACCACCACCTTCTCCCCGGCTCCTTCCCCCGAGTCCAGTTCCCCCGGCCAGCCCCCGGCATCCACCAGCATGTTTCTGCCGCCGGGAGTCTGGACGAGAATGCTGTCTCCCTGGCCCACATCGATAAAATGGAGCACCAGCTGGTTTTCGCCGGGACTTTTGAACAGAAAAATAGCTAACAAAAGTCCTCCGCCCAGGAAAGCCACCGGCAATAAGCGGTGATGGCGGCTGAAAAACTGGCGCAAGGCGGCCCGGCCGTCTTTTGAGACAGGCAAAACTCCCCAAAACAAGAGAAGATACCAGGCCACCACCAGGAAAAAAGGCGGCGTGGGAACATAGATTACCGAACCGGGCAAGGCCCGGCAGAAGGAAACCAGGCCCATGAAAAGATCCAGAAGCAAGGAGGTGCTGATATTAATAAAGCCCGCCAGGGAAGGAACAACCAGGCCCAGGAGGGCAGACACCGTGCCCAGGGCAAGGATCAACCCGGTGAGGGGCACTGCCGCCAGATTGGTCAATAAGGATACCAGAGAAATCAAATTGTAGTACCAGGCTATCAGGGGCAGGGTGGCCAGCTGGGCGGCCAGGGAAACCCAGAGGGCTGCCCTTAACCACGTATGCCGGATGACATTTTTCAACAGCCCGTCCAGCACCGGTCCCAGGTAAAGGATGCCCCAGGTGGCAGTAAAGGAAAGCTGAAAGCCAATGTCGTAAAGGGAGAGGGGCCTGGCCATGAGGCTGACCAGGGCCGCCGCGGCCAGGGTGGTAGGCCAGTCCCTTGCCCGGCCCAGGTGGTGGGCCCAGAGAAACATGAGGGCCATGAGGGTGGAACGGGTCACCGCCGGGCCCAAACCACACAGGGTAGCGTAAAGAAGCAATATCGCGGTACCGATAGACGCGGTAAGGGAAAGGGGCACGCGCAGCAACCTGACCAGGGCCAGCACCCCGGCCAGAACGAGACCCACGTGCAGGCCGCTGACGCTCAGGATGTGAACCACGCCGGATTCACTGAAAAGCTGCCAGGTCTTCCGGTCTATCTGCCCCTGGCTGCCAAAGACAATGCCGTTTAAAAGGGCTGCTTTATCCGGCGGCAGGGTAGCCCGGCTGACCGTGAGGAGTTTTTCCTTAACCCGCAGAACCGCCCGCACCACCGGGTGCCCGCCCACCCCAAGCTTCTGAATGGAAGCGGGATCCCGCACCATAAGGACCGCACCGGCACCCCGGCGGGTCAGGTAAGCGCGATAGTCAAATTCCCCGGGATTGCCTGCATCCGGAGGGCGAGTCAGCAAACCATGCAGGCGCAGACGATCCCCGTAGGAGTAAACGGGCCCCGGGGCGGCGGCCCGCACAAGCACCAGCGCCTGGAGCTCCCGGGCCTCCCATCCCAGGGTAATCCTCTGCACATCCAGCCAGTAGTAAACCCGGTCCGAACGGACATCCGCCTCCCGGGTTACAATTCCTTCCACGGTTACCCAATGGCCGGTGTACTGGTACAGGGCCGGGTTGATGCTGGAAGCGTCCAGGGTGGCCCGGGCAAGACCCAGGGCCAGGAACAGGCTTAATATAACCCACCGGTTAAAAGACCAGTGAAAAAAATACCCCAGCACGGCTGCGAAAAACAGGGCACCACAAATGAATAGGGCCGTGTTGGGGGACAATTTCCAGCTGCCCGCCAGGAAAATGCCGGCTGCAAAAGCCAGGGTTAAGTATACTAAAGGCCTGTTAACCAAGGAAGACACCCCGAAAGTTATACTGATAATACAAATTTCACCCCGTTAACCCATATTCCTCTCCAGCTAAAGGGTAGGCCTTTTAGGCCAAATAAAAAAGCCAGTTTTAAAAACCGGCGATTAGCTCCCTTTGCTGCCAATTCAACGGCGGCCTGTTCAGGGCCAGTGAGAGAGTCAACCGGGATATCGATTTCTCCCTAAACTCCCTTCCCGGCGGTTCCTCCCTGTACCGTTGCCTGTTTCTTTCCAGGGGGCAGTACCACCCAACCAGATAGCTCAAATCCCTTTTCTCTTTTAGCTTTTTAAAATTAATCCCGGACGTGACCATCGGCACCAACCCCCTTTGTTAAGATTATGTTAATTTTTTGTTAATACCATATTAAAACACACTACCAGATGTGTCAATAGCAGGATTTAAAATTTTTCTTGTATACGCAATCAGACGATCGAGGCATCCTAATCTCAGGGGTGATCTAATGGGTCTCAAGAAAGATAACGACAAGCTGCGTACGGAAAGGCAACTGGATAGGCTTAAGTGGGAGACGACCAGGGAACTGGGCCTGGAGGATGATCTGGCCAATGCCGGGGATGAGTTGACCGTGCGAGAAGCAGGCAAAATTGGCGGCAACATGGTGCGCAAGCTGGTGAAGGCCGGAGAAGAGGCGCTGGCTGTAGAAGGGAATCGCAAAGCCCGTTTGAACCTTCAGGATGACTTTTAGGTGGCGGTCAAACCTAAAATATAGCGTAACAAACCGGGCGGCGGTCGCTCTTTAAGGGATCGCCGCCCGTGCCGTCTTTGGTTTTGCGACGGTCCCTATGTGACACTTAAAAACGTTTGAACCCGGCTGCTGAAATGCCGGGTTGCTTTTTCACACCAAAAACTCATGTCTTGCAGCGGCTACCCGCTGCAGGTATTGCTGCGTTTCGCGGTAGGGAGGAACGCCGCCGTAACGCTGCACCGCACCCGGGCCGGCGTTATAGGCCGCCAGGGCCAGTTTGACATTGCCTCCGAAGCGCTCCAGCAGGGATTTCAAATAACGGGCGCCCCCCTCCAGGTTTTCCCGGGGGTCCCACGGGTTCCGCACTCCCAGAGCAGCAGCCGTGGCGGGCATGAGCTGCATCAACCCCTGCGCCCCGGCAGGAGAAAGGGCGAAGGGATTGAACCCCGATTCAACCTTGACCACCGCCTTGAGCAACGCCGGTTCTAAACCGTACTTATTAGCCACATCGTTGATCAGGGCATCGAGCCCACCGGCTTTAGCCGGTGCACCGTTGTTCCTGCCGGAAGAAAAATTCCTTTGCCCATGTCCCTGTTGGGGAAGCAATGTGTTAAAAATCATCCACAGGGATGTCAAAAGTTCACTGCTACCCGCCGTCAGCAGAAAGAATGGCAAAAGCAACTCCGTAATTTTGGGCCTGTCCAATTGCTTGCCCCTCTCCGCCCTCCCATTTCCGGCGGACGATTCCAGGGCAGTTGCCAGCAGCAGGGCAAAGGACTGCCGGGGAGTATTAAGAGTCCCTATGGGGAAACCGGCCTGCCTGTTACTGATTTGAGGAAATGGGTTCACCAGGGGGACAAACATTGACGTTTCCTCCATTTGTTCCTTACAATAGATAACGGGACCGTAAACCTTCTGGGACAGAACACGGTGGACAGGGAAGACTTCAAACTGGCTAATATACCGTTATGCAATCCTTGAGCTGTTCAAACCTTTTATCCCCGATACCGGAAACATTTTTGATGTCCTCCGGTACTTTAAAGGGGCCGTTGGTTTCCCGGTATTGTATGATCCGGTGGGCCAGGGAAGGCCCGATACCGGGCAGGCTTTCCAGCTCCCTCTGGTCGGCGGTGTTGATGTTCACCAGCGAACCTGCCGGCGCAGATACCGAACTGCCGGACGGTTGGGCAAAGGGATTATTGCGGAAGTTAACATTGACGGGAGCAGAACCGGGCATATTCTGGACAGGTGCAACACCACCGGTTAAGCCGGGCTGTTTTAGAGGTACAACCAGTTTTTGCCCGTCGGCCAGAGGAGCGGCCAGATTTAACAAATCGAGATCTGCTTCAGGACGGGCAGCGGCCATTTTGATGGCATCCTCGACCCTCGCACCGGCGGAAAGACGGTAAACTCCCGGTTTTTCCACCGCTCCGGTGATATGCACCACCAATTCTTTTGCATCAGGATTGTCGGAGGGGCTAATCTGCTCCAATGCCGGTTTGCTTTCAGCACTGGCCCGCTGCTGCCACAAAGCATAGCGATAGCCTCCGCCAAAAATCAGTATGGCGGCAACGATCAAAATAATTAGCTGGTGACGTCTTGTAATTTCAAACATTTGTTCCGCCCCGCCTTATTTTTACCAGTTAATTCTACTTTATAATGCATATTCCTTCTTTTCTGTAAAAATAAAGCTAGAACTGAACCTCATTAACAACGGAAGTTCTGTTCTAAATCCGTAATAACTACTAACTACTTAACTCGCCGCAGGTGGGCTGTCTCCATCTGGAGCACATCGATTTTGGCTTCTATACGTTCGAGGGCAGCGAACATTCTTTCGTTAACATCGTTTTGAGCCTTACGGGCGTCACACAGGGCGCGAAGCTTCTCGACAACTTCGTTTTCCAGACGCGTTTCAAGACGCAGGTAAGACCCTTGTAAAGCGCTCACGTTTTCTTGAAGTTCCCGTTGTCCCTGGTGGAGGGCATTTACATCTTGCTTTAAAGAGTTTGCATCTTGTTTTAAGGTATCCACATCTTGCTTCAAGCCGCTTACATCTTGTTTTAAAGCACTGACGTCCTGCTTTAAACCGCCTACTTCTTGTTTTAAAATAGTGACGTCCTCCTTCAAGCCGCTTACATCTTGCTTTAATGTACTGACGTCTTGCTTCAAACCGTTTACATCTTGCTTTAAAGTAGTGACGTCCTCCTTCAAGTCGCTTACATCTCGTTTTAAAGCACTGACGTCCTGCTTCAAACCGCTTACATCTTGCTTTAAAACACTGACGTCCTGCTTCAAACCGCTCACATCTTGCTTTAAAACACTGACGTCCTGCTTCAAACCGCTCACATCTTGCTTCAAAATCGTGACTTCCTGGCGCAAGTCTTTTACATCGTGTTGCAGTGCCAGTTGTCCTTCCGCCAGGACCTTCAGCTGTTCCAGCACCAGTCCCTGGAATTGTTCGTTGTCCATTATTGTTGCCCCTCCTTTTTCAAGAACCGGGGCAAAATGGCAAAATTTTTCTTGCCCCCTGCTTTTTGCAACCGGCCACCTTTGGAATATTATAACACAACCTGGGCTAAAAAAAGCCCGTAAAATGAGAAAACCCTGCCGGTACCTGCCATATTAATGCCTCCTCAGCAGGAGGTCACTTTTAATTTATCCTGCTTTTATCTTATCCTCAAATCCTATCCTCATTAATAAACAGCCGGCCGTCGGTGCCCAGGGTAGCCAGAAAAACACGCCTGGGTTCCAGGCCAGCCGCGGCCAGGCGTTCCTTTAACCACGCCTCATCGAGGCCGACTAAAAGCAAGTTATCCTTCATTACCCGGCCATCCATCACCAGCACGGTAGGCAGGCCCTCGTAATGCGTAGATAAACCCAGATCTTCGGGAGTAACGGGACGTTTCTGGGATTTAGGAATAACGCTCAGCTTGCCCGAAGTTTCCAGCACACCAAACTCCACATCGCATACATTAATGATTCCCTTCTCCCTGAGCTGGGCCAAAAGGTCGTTTAAGTTATAGCGTGCCCGGCGTAGTTCGTCCTTAACCACGCGCCCGTTACGAATTACCACCTGGGGTTCACCATCCAGCAACCGGCGCAGGAAGGGACTGTGCAGGGCCAGGTAACTGAGCAACACCTCCAAAACTCCCAGGGTAACCAGGGGAATTATCCCCCTCCACAGGGGAATGTCGGTAGACTCCATGGGAATGGCCGCCAGTTCGGCAATTATTATGGCCACCACAAAATCAAAGGGGGAAAACTGACCGATTTCCCGCTTGCCCATCAGGCGAACTACCAGCAGTACAATAAAATATATTAACACCGTGCGGTAAATTGATAACAGCATTAACCCGGCCTCCCGCTCCTCTAGTTTGGCCCCGGGGGAGGCCGGGTTATTCTTTGAAAGTCAATTCAATGGAGCTGACCTGGATCCACGCATCCGGCCAGAATTTCCTGCAATTTTTCCAGTTCCTCCCCCGGGTGGGACCCCTGCAGAGGTGGGACTACCTGGGCCACCTGCCTGATCAACACATCGAACCCCCGGTAGGCCTGGCGGATAACCAGGGCTTTGGAGGGGGAAATTTTTGTCTCCTGGCCAACCAGGTCCCAGTCGGTGACGACAGTGAGGTCTTTATGACGCACAGCGGGCAGAATATCCCACATTTCCGGGGTAAAACCGATGGCCACTTCATGTCCTCCATCCCAGTTTAAATCCAGGGTGACCAGATAATGCTGACCATCGATGGACACCAGTTGCCAGCCAAACTGGTAGGGGACCTTTTCGCCCCGGTGGAAGCGCTTGAAAAGGGGCTCAAGCTCATCCTCCAGCGCCGAAACCATAACAATCATCCCATGCTCCGATTCGCCAATGAAATCCGGCAAGGCAATTTCCCGCATAACCCACACCTCCACCAACCGTTTAACCAAACCTTAAACCGGCAGGATTAAAACCGGTACGGAAAGAATAAAGGCAATAGTACCCGGGCAAAAGCAACATACCGCCAAACTACTCCACAGCACCATTGTCCCATAAAAAAGAGCCTGCTGGCAAGTAGCAGGATGAAAAGGTTTTGCGAAAAGCCCCGGGAATAATTTCAATAAGGATGGTGCTTTCAGAATGTTTTCACTGCGCACACTTCTTTTCACTCCTGGTGACGATCCACGCAAGGGAGAGAAGGCCTTTGCAGCCGGGGCCGATGCGGTTATTCTGGACCTGGAAGATGCTGTAGCCGAGGCCCAGAAGGAAAAAGCCCGCCAACAGGTCCGGCAGACCTTGAGCATTCCCCGCCCCATCCCCGTTTTTGTGCGCATAAACGGTGCCGGCTCGCCCCATATCCTGCAGGATCTGCAAATGGTGGTGGATTTGCCCGTAGAGGGGCTCATGCTGGCCAAGGCCGAATCGGGGGAAGAAGTGCGCCGGGTAGACTGGTTGCTTTCCCTTTTAGAACGGCAACACAATTTGCCGGTAGGAAAGATTAAATTAATCCCCTTTGTGGAAAGTGCCCGGGGTATCGCCCGGGCGGAGGAGATTGCCGCCGCTCCCCGGGTAAGCTGCCTGGCCTTTGGGGGCAACGATTTTACCATGGATATCGGTGTGCCCTATTCGCGGGACGGCGATGAATTATTTTTCGCCCGTTGCCAGCTGGTGGTGGCTTCCCGGGCAGCAGGCATAGCTCCGCCACTGGATACCGTAAACCCCGACTTCAGGGACATTTCCTTCCTGGTGGAAGACGCCCGCCGTGCCCGTAAACTGGGCTTCCAGGGCAAACTGGTGATCCACCCGGCCCAGGTGGCACCGGTGAATGAGGTCTTCACCCCCGGCGCTGAGGAAATCGCCTGGGCGGAGAAGGTGGTAGAGGCCTTTGCCCGGGCCCAGGCCGCCGGCAGCGGCGTCATTCAGGTGGAGGGGAGAATGGTAGAACTACCCATTGTGCGCCGGGCTGAACAGTTGCTGGCTACCGCCCGGCGCCTGGGTAAATGAACAATGAATATGCAACAATTCACTGAGAGATTTTAAAAACATAAGTAGTGTCTACAGTTTAAACTTGTTAGAACGAAAGGTGGAATGGTAATCATGCCGGCCGGGAACAAAACACCAGGGGTGAAAAGGCCCGGGAAAAAGGAACCACTGTTTGCGCCGGGAAATGAAGACCTTCTGGAGCAGCCGGCCACCCCGGAAGAAAAGAAACGGGGTGAATTTACGCGGGTAACTACTCTTTCTTTTGATGAAGTAGACCCGGGTTAATTCAACTTGAAGCGGCTCACCTGTGCCTCCAGCTCTTCGGCCATGGAAGAGAGCTCACCGGCGGCCCGGGCTATCCTTTCCACCGTCCCTGACTGTTCGCTGGCGGCAGCGGCCACCTCCTGGCTGGCTGCACTCACTTCACCGGTGGCCCGGGCCACCCGGTCCACCTGCCGGGCAATGTGTTCTACCTGCTGTACGATGGCACTAAAATGTTTCCCGGTTTCGACGGCTATCTGGACACCTTCCCGCATGCTTTGAACACTTTTTTCCATGTCATTAACCCCGCGGGCAGTCTCCTGTTGTACTTCGCGAATAAAAACGCCGATCTCCGTTGCCGCCCGGGCGGACTGCTCGGCCAGTTTACGCACCTCATCCGCCACCACGGCAAACCCCTTCCCGTGCACTCCGGCCCGTGCTGCTTCAATAGAGGCATTGAGGGCCAGCAGGTTGGTCTGTTCGGCTATGTCGGTAATCATTTCAACTATCCGGCCTACTTGCTGCGAACGCCGGCCCAAACCGTGAACGACGGTAGAGAGCTCGCTGACCAGGTCCTGAATTTTCTCCATCTGGAAACGCAGCCTTTCCATGGCCTCCCCGCCTCCCCGGGCCGTCAGGGATGCGTCCCCTGCAGCCTTTTCCAGCTCCTGAACCCCATGATTCAACTGGGTAGCAACCTGTGCCAGGCTATCGGCTATACTGGCAGTCTGCTGGGCTCCCGCGGAAACCTGCTGAATGGAAAGCGACAAATCCTGTCCCGCGGCGGAGAGGTGGCGGGCGGTGGAAATGGCCTGGCTGACCAGAGAGCGAATGCTTTCGATCATGCTGCAAAAACTGCTTGTAAGGCGGCCCACTTCATCACGGGAAGAGCATACGGGAGAAACCGTAAGATCCCCCTCGCCCACGCGCGCCATTTCTCCCACCAGTCTGGTAATCGGGTATAAGGAACGCTGGAGGAGCATGTAGATAATGCCCAAAACCAACGCACCGGTAACCAGAAAAACGACAAACAGGTTAACCATGGTAGCACTGAGTTTGGATAACACGCCTTCCCGGCTTAAAACTACCTTGGCATAGGCAATGGTAGCGCCGGAGTAATCCTTCAAGGGAAGCAACTGAACCGCCTGGCGGCCGTCGTTTATGTATGTTACCTGCGTCTTCCCTTGTTCCAGGCAGGCTTTAATTAAGCCCTCGTCCACAGGATATGTATCTTTGTCCGCCGTAGCGGCCAGCAGGTTGCCGCTATCCACCAGGGAGATACCCCTGTCCCCGCGCCGGTAAACAAAAAAATCCGCCCCCAGCTGCTCCTTCCATTTGGTTAATAGAGCCTGGTTAAAACCCTGGCCGTACTCGGCACTGCCCACATGCCGGCCCTGGTAGAACACCGGGACCACCACGCGAAAGCCGTAACCGCCCCGCCCCTCTTCCAGGCCGGCCACCGGCTTTTTGCTCCGGTTGGCCTCCACCACCGTAGCCCGGAAGGAAGAAAGGTCATCCCCAAATTTGTCAGGCATATGCAGGCGTAAAAAGGCGGTGGCCGGGGGAAGGTGGAACTGGAACTGTTCAATTCCATCGTCTTTAATTTGTTCCCAGATGGGGGCAGTGAGTGCTTTCAGCTTTTCCCGGTCCCTGGCCGCGAATGCTTCCTGCACCTGGGGATTGTTGACCACACTTTCTATACCCAGTCGAATGCTCCGGGTGGTTTCAGCCAGGTCGTTTTCCACAAAGGCCTGTATGGACTGAAAGTGCTGTTTTTCCTGCTGGATAATCATGCTTTTGGTCTGGCTGTAGTTGTAAAACGCCAACAACCCAAAGCCCACAGCCGGCAATACCAGCAAAGGGAGCAAAATACGGAACTTGATGCTGGTAAATAAAGCCTTCATATGCATTTATCGCCTCGCCGTATTACCGCAGTATGTTTTTTTGGGGGGGGACACCCGGAGTGCAGGGTTCCAAAACACTCCGGGCATTCCGTTCACTAGGCCGACTTTTCCTCGACCGGGACAGTGTTCTCCTCTCTGGCCGCACTTAATTCGCCGGCGATGCGGGCCACCCTGCCCACCTGGCGGACAACGTGCTCTACATGTTGCACAATGGCATTGAAGTGCTTTCTCGTTTCAACGGCAAGCAGGACACCTTCTCCTATGGCAAAACTGCCGTTACCGGTATCGTTCTCCCCGCCAACGCTGGAGGAAATCTCCTGCCGTACCTTGTGAATGAAAACACCGATCTCCGTTGCCGCACGGGCGGACTGTGCGGCCAGTTCATGCACCTCATTCAACAATGCGGAAATTTCGTTTCCCTGGCCACCAACCCTGACGGCCTCAATTGAAGCGTTGAGGGCCAGCAGGTTGACCTGTTCAGCCATATCGCTAATCATCTTCACTATACGACCCGCTTCCATAGAGAGCCGGCCCGGACCATGAACGACTGTGGAGAGTTCACCGACCAGGTCCTGAATCTTTTGCATCTGGGGCCGCAGCCGTTCCATAACCCCCTGTTCTTCCCGGGACGTCCAGAAGACATCTCCCGTATCTTTTTCCGGTTTTAGAGCTTCTTGATCCAATTGAATGGAGACCAGTGCTGTCCAATCAACAGTTTGGAATTCCCTGCCGAAAATCTTTTGGGCTATCACCCGGCGTAAGCAGGCTGAACATATGTCCTTGTTGCTATGTGCCTGGCCTGGGCAGTTCCCCAAACGTTCATTCACAGAGTCAAGATGCCTTACCGTAGCAAAGGCCTGCCCGCAAATCCGGCAGGTAACCAGATCCAGCCGGCTCATCAGTGCCCCGCACATGCGTATCTCCCTATAGCCGTCTTCATCACTCAGAGTTATGGCCCCGGTAGGACAATTGACGGAACAACTGCCACACCCTGTACACTTATCGCCCGGGCGTGTAAAGTCAGTTGTAGATCCCCTGCTACCATCAACGTAACCCAGTTGAATGGCTTCTGCCCCCACTTTGCGGCAGGTATCAACACATTTCCCGCAGGCAATGCAAAGGTCGCACCGCAGGCACCTGCTTGCTTCCGCCGCAGCGGCTTCAGGGCTAATACCTTTCATGATCTCCTCAAAAGTATGCTGTTTTTCGATTAAGTACACATCTGCAAACGAATGGGTCCGGGGGCGGCTTTTCTCTTCAGCGCTAACATGCATAAGTGTAGCAACTTTCCTTTTAACGGGATACTTTATGGCGGCTGAAGGTTTTTCTCCACGTAAATAGGCATCAATGGCGGCAGCCGCGCGTTTTCCGGCAGCAATGGCCTTAATGGCACTTGCGGGCCCGGTAACAACATCGCCCCCCGCAAAAACCCCCGGCCGGGATGTTTCCATGGTATCCGGGTTAACGACAATACGATCCCGGGAGACCAGAACCTCCGGTGACCCCGAGCCCTGATTGATAAATGAGAGATCAGGCTTCTGGCCCACGGCAAAAATAACCATGTCGGCTTCCATTTTGAACTCTGAATTCTTGACGGGGACCGGCCAGCAACGACCGGTTGCATCGGGCTCACTCAAAGTATTGCGTATGCACTCAATATATTGAACACACCCGTCTTTGCCTCCCAGCCCGATGGGAGAGATAAGATAGTCCAGGAGCACTCCTTCCATTTCAGCCGCTTCTATTTCTTCATCCAGCGCAGGCATTTCCTGACGTGTTCGCCGATAAATAATCCTTACCTCATGGGCTCCCAGACGCAGGGCAACCCGTGCGGCGTCAATGGCCACGTTGCCGCCGCCCACCACAACCACTTTCTTACCGCGGACCTCTGCATCCTGTTCGCCGGTTCCCATCAGCAAACTCTGGTTTACTAACCTGAGAAAGGTCACCCCGTCCATCACACCTTTATATCCCTCATGGTTGGGGATGGGAATGGAACCTTTCCAGGCCCCCGTACCTAAAAATACCGCCGCGTAACCGTCGTTCATCAAAGCCTCAATACCGTATTCCCCGGTAATAGGGCTGTTCAGCCTGATCTCCACACCCATGGCCTGGATGCGGGCTATTTCATCCCATAGAACTTCCCGGGGAAGCCGGTATGGGGGAATGCCGTACGCGAGCATTCCCCCCGGCTCGGGCATGGCTTCAAATATGGTCACACCATAACCCTTTTTCGCCAGAAAATAGGCGCAGGAAAGGCCTGCAGGACCCGAGCCGACCACTGCAACTTTCTTTTCTGATTTTCTTACGGGCCGCGGCGAAAAAAGGTTTACCTTTTCCCGGATCTCCCGGACCTGGTCGTAGGCCAGCCTTTTCAGAGCACAGATGGATATGGGTGCGTCAACCTCACCCCTGCGACAGGCACGCTCACAGGGATGTTCGCAAATACGCCCCAGAACACCGGGCAAGGGAACATCTTCTAATATTAGTTGCAAAGCTTCGGTATACTTGCCCTGTCCTACCAGTGCAACATAATTTGGGATATCGATACCTGCCGGGCAGGCCGCCTGACAGGGTGCAAGCACCAGGTGGGAACACTCGGAAGCGGGACATACCCGGTTCTCAATGTGAACTATGAAATCGTCCCTGTTTTCCCGTAAAATGGCCATAACTTCCGGCGCCACACGCTTCCCCTGACCGCAGTGGCACGTAAGGTGCAACCTGTTGACCAGGGTCAACAGGCCCTCCAGGTCGCCAATGCGGGCCTTCCCGCCCCGTATCCCGCCCAGCAGATTTAAAGCTGTGTTCAGATGGGAACGGCACTGGCCGCAAAGTCTATTTGACGTTGTATTTAAATAGGATTTTATGATTTCCTCTGCCTTCTTAACGCTACAAACATTTTTTGCCATGATAACCCTACCCCTTTTAACTATGCCCCACCGCAACAATCTGGCGGGCATAGCGGACCCGTTTTATGTCCGGCATGCGTGCGGCCAGGCCAAAGAGAAGGCTGCTGGTGGGACAGGCGGTAACGCATGCCGGCTTGAGCCCCGCGTCAATCCGGTCCATACAATAATCGCATTTCACGGCCTTACCTTTCTTAGCATCCCATTGGGGCGCCCCCCACGGGCAGGCCATGATGCAGCTCTTGCACCCCACACACAACTCCTGGTCAATGAAAACAATCCCGTCCCTGGCACGTTTCTGCACGGCCCCGGTAGGACAGGCCGGTACACACCAGGGATCCTCGCAGTGGAAGCAGGCGATAAAAACATTGGTTGCCTTCGGCTGACTATCTATCTCAACCGGGCCTACCACCACCACCTGGTTCGGTTTTGGCCCTACATCAAGACCCTTGTTGACCTTGCACTGCACTTCACAACTGCGGCAGGAAATGCATCTCTTCTCGTCCTGGTACAGGTAATACTTGCTCATGGATTAACCTCCCAACAGTATCAGTTAATTGGCCTTACGGTGACGAAGACATG
>DYEX01000004.1 GCA_020725525.1 Desulfovirgula sp. | reverse complement strand
ATCCAGGCCAGGCCGTTTTTAATGGCCTCCTGCACCTGAGGATCTTTCTTTTCCGGGTCCAGGCAGTGCAGCACCCTCACCGCCTGGGCCGTCGCCATGAAATCGGCGTAATATTGATTGCCATCCAGAGAACCCCAGCTCCCGTAATGAGCATTTTCAGCCTTGACATATTGTTTTTCCAGGATGTAGCTTTTTGCCAGGCCGGTGTTTATCTGATCCATTAACCCGGCCCTGCTTAAAAGATCAAAGGAAGGCATGTTGCTGTAGATGCTTAACGGCCCGATGTCTTCAAATCCTTTGTCTGTCTGCCTGTTCTTCAAAACCTGCAGCAACCGGCCGGCCAGCTCCTTTTCTCCTAGCGCCTGCATGGCCACCAGGTCCTGGGCAAGCTGCTTTGCCCGCACTTCACCTGCTTTATCCAGATCATCTCTGACCGCCTTTATCACCGCCTCCCGGAAACTTACTCCCTGGCGTACCCAGGCACCGGCATCAACACCGGCCTGGCTTAGCACATAAAAGGCATACGAGCCCACACCCACCTCCGAATTAATCAACCCGTTTTTTAAATAGTCATGATACAGAAACTGCACTGCCTTATCCACCAGGGTCGAACCTGCTGCTTCCACCCTATCCGGCCCGGCAAAAGGTAAAAGCGAACCGGCAAAAAAACAAACCGCTACGGCCAGGACACTCAAACGTCTGCAAAAGTGACGGATCTTCATAGAAACCGCCTCCATCATTTGCAATTTTGTCATGATTAAAACAGCTTATTTAAAAAAAGGGTTCCGGCACAACTTCTGCCGGATATATCAACTCCCGGAAAGGAGAATGGGTTATCAGAGCGAAGCCTGTTTCAAAATAAAGCTGAATTTTTTATAAAAATTGTTGGCTGGCCCGCGCCTGGATCGCGCCAGCAACACGGCGGCCAGGCGCGGGACCGGCCTTTTGTTATGCCCTTCTGGCAAAATACCCCTTGATGAAGAGGGCCAGCAGCCCTAAAGCGCCCAGGATGGCTACGAAGGAAACGGCCTTGCGGGCAGTTGCTGCAACCTGCGCTTTTTTCTCTACTTCCAGCTCATAGGCCCTGCCTGCTGACCTCTGGGCCTGCTCATCTGTCTTTTCCTGCGGAGTTTCCCGGCTGGCCACCTGCTGGGGACCGGCTCCGGCCGCACCGGTATTCTGAGTCACCTGCTGCTCCTGTCTGGGCGGCGATCCCTCCGGCGCCTTTTCTCCTTCGCCCGCACCTGTTGATGCAGCCGGTGGAACCTGTGGGGTTTCTGGTTTTTGCTCTACAGACTGCTGTACGGGTGCCGGTTGAGCAACGGGCTGCTGCACAGGAGGTTCCTGTACCCGGGCCTGCTCCGCCGCCCGGCTGGAGCTCTGGTGCCTGGAACTGGGTGCTGACGCCGCGGCTTTAAGGTTGAGATCCCTTTTTGTAGCTTTGCTGAAGACCTCTTTGAACCTGTTCAGCACACTGCTGTCCAGGGTGGAATAACTGGCCACTCATTCGTTGAACTTTAT
>DYEX01000064.1 GCA_020725525.1 Desulfovirgula sp. | reverse complement strand
CTTGCAGGACAGCCGGCGCCAGGGGCTGTTATTTCTCCTGCTCTGGAGCGGTTTAAGTATGCCCTGGGTTTTTTACCCTGTCCTTTATGCCTGGTTGCCCTGGCCTTTTCAGTCATTGTAGCCAGTTCCATGGTGGGTACACGGCTTTCTCGCCTGGGACTGTTTGTTGCGGTGCTGTTTTTTATCCTGGTTATTGTGACCAGCCTTGCCATGAGAAGAGCGATCCGTTTGACCGGGTATAAGCCTGTAGCTATTTTTAATCCGTTGTTGTTGTTTACCGGATTGATGACGCTTATCTTTGCTCTTTTTATTCCCAACTTTGTCCAGGCCATGACCATGCCCTTAACTCCCGTGAACATTGATTCGCCCCGCTGGCTGGCGGCGGTGTTAGCGGGGTTGGTGGTCTTAAGCCTTGCGGGTTATTTTCGCTATCAGATCAATTTTTTAAAGGAACGTGATGATTGATGACCATTCCTGGTTCCGAATATTTAACCAAGATTTTACATGCCGCATCCCAGAGCCTGCTAATTCCCGATATTGTGGGTCTGCTCTTCTTTCTCGTTTTTGCCTTCATGGAACTGGGTAGTTTTGTGGCTGAAATGAGGAGAAGAAAAGTTATTCAGCCAGTCAACCTGCTGGAAGTAATTCATGACGTGGGAGGGGTTTCCCTCTGGCAGATGCGCAACCTGTAGCAGGTGCTTGATAGCAGTCCTTTAAATCCGCGCCAAAAAAAACTGGTATCGGATCTTTTGGCAAAATCCGGACTGTCCCCTGAGGTCAGGAGGCTGGTGGCTCAGGACATACTGGACCGTGAAGAATTCCGGTTTAAACAAACACTGGACAAAACGGATTTACTGGCCAAACTCAGCCCGGTTTTCGGGTTGATGGGCACTCTTATCCCCCTTGGTCCCGGGCTGGCTGCTCTGGGGCAGGGTGATGTGCGGGGATTGTCTGAAGCAGTGATCATTGCTTTTGATACTACGGTGGTGGGTGTGGCTGCCGGAGCGGTGGGTGCTCTCATTTCCAGGGTGCGGCGCCGCTGGTACGAGCAGGATTTAAGGTATCTGGAGTTGCTGCTGGAACTGGTGGTGGGGGGTGAAAGCCGTGCTGTTCAGGAGACGGAGGCGGGAGCGGTTGTCCGCAGACGAAATTGATCCCCTGGGCGGTCTGGCCAACCTGATTGATGTGATGCTGGTTTTTTGCTGCGGTTTGATGGTCGCCCTGGTTCTTTCCTGGAACCTGCAGAACATTATCTTTGCTAAAGTAAAGCCCGAGGAAAAACAGCGCCTGATGCAAAGCATTCAGCGGGTGATTAACGTGGAACGGGGTAAGGAGCTCAAGGAGATACCCGGGATAGAACAGGGGGGCGGTTCCGGTTACCAGGAGATGGGTACGGTCTATCAGGACCCGAAGACCGGGAAGTTGATCTTGATTGAGAAGAACGGTCAATAAGTGAGGTGGCCATGGCTCAATGCCCGCAAGTAAAACGAAATGGCAAAGACGATCGACTTTGCCGTTCCTGACCCTGATAGCTCTGATTATTGTTCTCTTAGTAAGTGCTTCCGGGGCTGCAGCAAATGAAAATGCACGTACTAAGGTGGTTATGCTTTTGGGCAGTGAGGGGTTTCTGGTACCCCTGGTGGATGCTTACGGCCAGTTGCAGAACTATCCTGTTGAGCTGAAGTTATTTAGCTCCAACGACCTGAAGAGCGAAGAAAAAATCCAGCAGCTGAAGCAATCGTTGCAGGATGCAGATGTATTCTTGATGGAAATGATTGGGGCTACAACCATTCAAACAG
>DYEX01000003.1 GCA_020725525.1 Desulfovirgula sp. | reverse complement strand
CAGGGCGTAGGCCGTGCGGATGGCCGCCTCCATGACCTCCCGATGGCGGCAAAGATGGCCCCGGCTCCCGTGGACAGGCCCGGGGGCTGGGCGAATTCCTCTTTCAGAGTGCATGTTAACGTTTTGTTACCAAATTGTTACCGAATCTGAAGAAGTACTTGTTGTAATCACAGGCCAGACCCGCGAATGGCTGGAACTGCGAGGCGTGGACGTTGCTTGCTACGCCAGGAGGATTCCCGGATGATGTCATTGGTTTGGTTTTTGGCCGTCAGGGGCCTGATTCGAGAAAAGGGGCGCTTCCTGATCCATGTTTTGGCAGTCGCCATCGCCATCGCCTTGATGTCTTTTTGGCTGGCTGTCCAGCAAGGGGTTCTTTCCCAGATTTCTACGTATATAGATCATGTCGGCGCGGACCTGTGGGTGGTGCAGACCGGTACGCGCGACTTCGTTTCGAACTCAATAGTGCCCCGTGAATTGGAAATGCAGTTGGCGCGTATCTCCGGCGTAGAGAAGGTAGCCGGTATATTTGTCCTGTACACCTCTGTGAAGGTGAAGGATCGTCGCACCGCCGTTTATGTCATCGGATTCGATCCTGAGAAAGGACTGGGGGGGCCTTGGAGGCTGGCCGGGCGGCGGCCCGTCGGTGAGATCGGATCCGAAGATATTATTGTTGACCAGGTATTTGCGCGGAAAAATATGGTTGCCCTGGGTGATGACATCACTTTGCTCGCGCGAAAATTTAAGGTGGTCGCCTTTTCACAGGAGACCAGTGCCCTGGGCAGCGACTATCTATTCGTTTCGAGAAAGGCTATTGAAGAGCTGGTGCCCGCTGCCCGTCAAGCCAGCACCCATATCCTTATTCAATTGGAGCGAGGTGCCGCCGCCGATCGAGTTGCTGCAGAAATCCGGCAGAGCTGGCCGCGTATCGATGTCCTGACCCAACCGGTTTTTGCCGCGAACACACGTGATTATACCGGGGCCTTCATCAGTCCACTGGTGGGATTCGGAGTGCTGATCGGCTTTATCATCGGTTTAACAATTATCGGTATGATGCTGTATTCGTCGACGATGGAGCAGATCCGGGAGTATGCGGTAATCAAGGCGATCGGCTGTTCCAATCAAGCCCTCCTGGGCCTGGTCCTCACCCAGGCGGGAGTGATGAGCCTATTCGGTTTTCTATGCGCAATACCACTTACCGGGATTATCCTTGTATTACTAAACAATTTTGTGCCCGGAATGACAGCCCGGCTTCACCTCCCCACACTCCTGAGCATCGCTGTTCTGGGGTTTGTCATGGCGGCATTGGCCGGGGCGATGCCGGCCTACAAGGTGGCCAGGGTCGATCCGGTGCGCATATTCAGGGGCTAGGAGAAGAGGTGGTAGGTATCCTCGACCAGCAGCATCTAATGATTGAATGTACCGGGATCGGAGTGCGGTTCGGGACTGGAGACGGAGAGGTCTGGGCTGTACGTGAGGTAGATTTGACTGTGGGGCGCGGGGAGGCCGTGTTCATTGTCGGACCGTCAGGCAGCGGCAAAACGACCCTGTTGTCGGTCATTGGTACCCTGCTCGCGCCCACCACCGGTGTAGTGCGCGTGGCCGGTGAGGATGTGCTGGCGATCAGGTCCGCGGAACTCCCCGCTTTTCGCCTGCGGCACATTGGTTTCGTTTTTCAGGAGGCGCATTTATTGAGTTATCTGACTGCTGCGGAAAACGTGATGGTTCCCATGCTGGCCGCTGGGCTAAATCTCGCCGAGGCCCGCGCCCGAGCAGAAGAGTTGCTGGACAGGGTCGGGTTGGCCCACCGTCCTGGTAACAAACCCGACGCCCTGAGTGGCGGCGAAAAACAGCGGGTGGCGGTTGCCAGGGCCCTGGCCAACCGGCCGTCAGTGATCCTGGCAGATGAACCTACCGCCAGCCTGGACTCCCAGGCAGGGCAGCAAGTGATGAAGCTAATTTGGGAGTCCGGCAAGGAAATTGGGGCCGCTGTGGTCGTGGTTACACACGACCCGCGGATCATGCATATGGCCGACCGCGTGGTCCGGATGGAAGATGGGAGGGTCGTTGTTGAAGAAGCCTGCTAGAAAGTGGCTGACTGCGGCTATTGTAACCGGCCTGCTGACCATGCTGGCCGGGGGATATTATTCCTACCACAGCGACCGTATCGCCGTGGATACGTTTAAGGTTGAAACACGCACGGTGGCACCACAGGTCACGGCCAGCGGTACGGTGCAACCCGGGGAGGAAACCGTGGTGGTGGCGCGTACCGCCGGGTTCGTCAGGGACGTCCTCGTGGAAGAGGGGCAGCGGGTGAAGAGCGGCCAGATTCTGGTCCGGCTCGATTCCGATGATGTGCGGATCAAGAAGGAAAGCGCATCGGCCGGCCTCGAAAACCAACAGATTTCCCTGGATGTAGCCCGTGCTGTCCTGGCCGCTAAGGTTCGCGAGTCCCAGGCCAGGCTGTGGCTTGCGCGCGAACGTGTGAACCGTCTGCGCACCCTGGCTGAGGCGGGTGCTATCCCGCAGCAGCAATTGGACGAGGCTGAGGTCGAATTGGTGGCCGCCGAGCAGGCTGCGCTGGCGCTGGCGGAGGAGCAAATGACATTTGACCGCTTTCAGGAGACTCGTCTCGCCCAAACGGCTGCTGAGGTACGCCTGATGGAGTACCAATTGGACAAAGGGGTTATCCGGGCTGAAAGGGCTGGGACGGTGCTGCACATCGGTGTGAAGAAGGGGGAGGCCGTCCAACCTGGTACGGTTATTGCGATTGTTAGCGATCTGTCAGTAGCCAGGGTTGGCGTATTGGTGAAAGAGAGCGACATAGGAGCCGTTGTTCCGGGATTACGGGTTACAGTGAGCAGCCCGTCTGTTCCCGGTGAAGAATTCGCCGGTGTAGTGAAGAAGGTCGGCCTGGTTGCCCGTGCGCCCAGTGAGGAGAACCCGGACCCGGCAATTCCGGTGACGGTGGAAATCCCTGCTGCTGCTGGTAGACTCCGTAGCGGGGTTACCGCCGAGGCCACCATTCATATTGCCGCACAACAGGCACCGGTGGTACCGCTGACAGCCATCGTCCGTATTGACGGTAAGCCGTACGTGTTCGTCGTGGACGGTGACCGGGTCGCCTTGCGGCGTATCTGGCCCGCTGTAAATGACAAGGAATGGGCTGCGATCCGTAAAGGAGTCAGCCCTGGCGAGACGGTGGTTGTTTCGCCGCCCGATGATCTGACGGAACTAAGCAGAATCAAAGTAAAAAAACTTGATAGCTCAGCCATATCGCTGTCCCCGGCAGCGAAGTACCTGGCTGTGGCCGGATTGGCCGCCGCCCCGTGGGGGGAAGTGGTCATCGCCATCCCGTTCGGCTATGGCCTGGGGCTGAGTCTTCCGGTGGTAACCGGACTCGCGTGGCTGGCCAACCTGTTCCCGGTGGCCGTGATCTGCCTGTTTTTCCGTCGCTGGAACCTGTCCCAACGGTTCAGGCTGGAATCGCCCCGCGCCAAACGCGCCTTAGCCTTGATCAACAAGTACGGCACACCCGGCCTGGCTTTGCTGGCACCCGTTACGACAGGGGTGTATATCGCCTCCGCCATTTGCCTCATGTCCGGTGCGCCACCTGCGCGGGTCTTTGCCTGGCAGGCTTTGGGCCTTGCCGGCTGGGCCGCCGTGGCTGGTGCTGCAACGTTTTTCGGTTTCCACCTGGCCGAGCGGTTATTCTGATATGTTCTGAATTGCCGTGCCTTGGTGCCGGCTTCCGTCCTTGCTCTCTTGTCCTGTGTGGTTCCCTGGGGCATGGGCTCCATGATGCTTCCCGCCCTCCCCCGCCCCGTTTTTCCTCCCTCCTCCCGCATCACCCTGTGGCCGCAGCCGGCCTTGCGGCCAGGAGCCGGGCCATGAGCTTTAGGTTCAGCACGAGAAACGTCAGCAAGACCTGGATGCGCACCCGTCCGGCGCCGCGGTAACGCGCCCGCGCCAGGGCCATGCCAGGGGCGAGTTTGCAGCCTGCCTTCGACACGGGTTACCAGCCTTGCCTGGCTTATCCGGCAGGCCTCTCTTCACCCCGCGCCCGCCCCATCTACTCTACCGTCCCTTGGCAGCCTGGGATTTCGCTGTGTTTCGCCAGCTCATCCGAACGGTCTAGCCTCTTATGGGGTTCTTGTTCATCGGGCCGTGGTTTTGCCGCCGGCGCACCGATCCGATTCCACCTCGCGATGGACACCCTTGCCTTTGGCTAGCAGACTCGTGCTGCCTCGCCTGCAGTGGACTTCCACCACCAAGTTAACGCCCATGCCGGGCGCACAAACAACAGGGTCGAACAGCCCCTGTTTTTCCTTGCTCTTCCGGCAGGATTTTCCGGGCTTACGTTGAATTGGTTCAGAAAACCGGAATCTATGTTTCCTGGTCAGGTGATTTTGTTGGCCGATAAGGTTAAGGTCTACACACCAAAAGTGGGCTCCAAAGGCCTAATGACACTCCCTAAAGAGATAAGAAATGCCCTTGGAATTGAAGAAGGCGACCGCGTATTGCTCAAGGTTGAGCCGGACGGGAAGGTTTTGCTGCAAAAAGCCCTGGTCGTTCCCGCTCCTGCTCCGTCGTGATTAATTTTGCGCGTTACCCGCAAAAGGAAGCTTTCGTCTAAAAAGACCGGGTTGGAAACCATTTTCACCGCATGTGCCTGGGACATATAGTAATCCAGGGGGCTCATACCAGGTGCATTGTGCGTTTTGCGCTGGTAATCCGTCTCCAGCCACTGCGTGATGCGCAAGGTTCAACTCCTCTAAGGATTTCTGGCCGAGGCCCGGGCCGAGATTCTGAAATGAAGTAACCATGGAAATCCATGCTCACGTGCCTGATGGCGTAAAAGACGACGTCCAGCGTACAGTTACCGAGAACTGCCGCACGCTGAAGTTCATAAACTACGGGTTTGAAGAGGAGTAGATATTATCACACTGCATTGGTATTAGGCCTGTATTCTCAGATATAATGTAAGTCAAGGAATACAGGTAGAGAAGGGTGAGAAGCGTGGCACGTTCCGACTTGCTGCTCAGTTTAGTGCGGGCAGGAGCTATGGGAGATCAAATACTATTTCGAAAGACCGTAGAGGCCATGGCCGCCGAAGAGCGGGCAAAACAGCATCATGTTTTGGCCGACCGGTTACTTGAAAATGTACGTTCCCTTCCTAATAACACCCAGGCTCTTCATCCAGTTGTTGGTGAGCAGCTACAGAGCCTGTTTTACGAGATTGTCCCCCGTCGATCCTTGCAGGATTTGATTCTACCCGAGGCCGTGTTGACTGCCTGCCAGGAGTTGTTGGAAGAGCAACACCGGATGGATCTGCTTCGCTCCTACAACCTGGAGCCCCGGCACCGGGTGCTCCTGGTAGGCCCACCAGGCAACGGCAAAACCGCCCTTGCGGAAGCCCTGGCCGAAGGCCTGACAATTCCCCTTATTCAAGTTCGCTACGAAGGAATTATCGGAAGCTACCTGGGAGAAACGTCCCAGCGGTTAAAACGTTTGTTTGATTATGTCAGAACCCGGCGCTGTCTACTGTTTTTCGATGAGTTCGATGCTTTAGGCAAGGAGCGGGGCGACATCCATGAAACGGGGGAGATTAAACGGGTGGTCAGTTCCCTTCTGATGCAGATTGATGATTTACCGAGCCACGTTGTGGTGGTCACGGCGACCAACCATTCGGAACTTCTGGACCGGGCTGTCTGGAGGAGGTTTCAAATTCGCCTGACTCTGCCGGCACCCAGTCCAAAAGCCCTGGAAGAGTGGTTTCGCCGGTTTGAAGCACGTATAGGCAAACCCCTGGGGTTTGCTCCGCGCATCCTGGCTGAAAAGTTGAAAGGGTTGAGTTTTGCAGAAGTTGAAGAATTTTGCATGGATGTACAGCGCCGTTATGTTTTATCATTGCCCCAGGAAGACCTGAAACCCATTGTAGCCGAGCGATTAAAACAATGGAAGTTACGTTATAACCCGCCTGCCGCTGAACAGGGAGCGAAAAAAGATGGAAAAAAGAAGACATCTGTTAATCTTTCCTGAACCCGTCCAGGCGGACCGGAACCTTAGGAAACCGATTGTTCCGCCGCGGTTGCATAAACCAAGCATAGATCGTCAAAAAGAACGCTTGACGCCGCGGTTTCAAGAGTTGGAAAGGGTTTTTGCCGCCCGGCGAGCAGCCCTGCGGGACGACCCCTCTGGTACGGTGCCAGAGCAGGTATTGGTACTGGAAACGGTAGGTTCCATAAAGGATTTCATTAATGCTGTCAAAAGAATAGATGGTTTGGAATGGATGGCTGAACTGGAAGCAGAATTCGAGCCCGACGAGGACTTTTTCCTTGAAAAAGAGCCGGAAAAGTCTTTGGGCGGGCGCCTTTACCTGGTTCTGTTCAATCAGCAGGCTCTACTATCTCTGCTCTCCCTCTGGAAGCAATACGTAACTGATCCCGGGATACACTTTCAATATGGACAGAATAAGTGGAAGTCCCTTTTTGAAAACTTGCGCGATATCCGTCCCTGGGACTGGACTGATCGGTTAAGAGATACGGGGATAGAAGATTTCTGGCGGGAACGAGTAGAAGTGGGGGAGGAACGGGTACGATTTGAAGCTGAATTATGGTACAGGCAACACAGGGAAGACCGGCACAGAAGCGAACAAATACTTCACCAAGTGATTGCGGAACTGGAAGGGCAGGTAATTTCCAGTGCAGTCATACCAGAAATCCACTATCACGGGGTACTGGCGGAGTTGCCCATTGGGAAGATTCACAATATCTTAGAACGCGTTGATTTGCGTCTCTTGCAGTGCGAGCAGGTCATGTTTTTCCGGCCAATGGGCCAGGCTGAAATCCTTGTTTCTGGGGTTGAACCGTTGCTGGAAGAGGCCGTTCCCAGTCAGGAGGCATCTTTTTTACAAGGTGAAACACCCGTGGTAGCCCTTCTGGATGGATTACCGTTAGAAAATCATCCTTGCCTGGCCGGGCGCCTGATCGTTGATGATCCTGACGGGTGGTCTCGTGAGTATCAGGCCCGTGAACGCAAACATGGCACAGCAATGGCTTCCCTGATTATTCATGGTGATTTAGAAAACAGAGAACCGCCCTTAACGCGACCCATTTATGTCCGGCCTGTTATGAAGCCGAACCCCCTTGACTTTAATGATCCACGTGCAGAAGAAATGCCTTGGGATTGCCTGCCTGTTGATCTTCTACACAGGGCGGTTAAAAGGATCTTTGAAGGAGAAGGCGGGGAGAAACCACAAGCTGGAAACATCAAGATAATCAATTTTTCCATTGGTGACAAAAACAGGCCATTCGACCGGGTTATGAGCCCTTTAGCCCGGTTAATTGATTGGTTGGCCTGGCATTACAATGTTCTGGTGCTGGTGAGCGGTGGAAACCAACGGGACGATCTGGTACTGGATGCATCCCGTGAGCAAGTGGTCAGTATGGCTCCCGAGGTTTTGGAAGAAAAGGTCCTGCAAGCTGTGGTCAAATATGCAAGACAACGGCGCCTGTTGTCACCCGCCGAGGCTATAAATGCCTTGACCGTTGGGGCTACCCACGAAGACACATGTAACAATTTCTATACAGGCTACAGCCTTAACCCTTGCGTTACCAAGGGCATGCCCAGCCCTCTTAACCCTGTCGGATTAGGGTACCGGAGGACTATTAAACCTGAGATATTAATGCCGGGCGGAAAACAACTCTATCAGGAGCGGTATACAGGTAGTGGAACGGAAACCAATATGGGCATAGTCGTGTCCCCTGGAAGACCGCCCGGCCAAAAAGTGGCTTGGCCTGGACCCAATCGGGGAATTTCGCAAAGCGTGGCTTTTACATGCGGGACCAGTAACGCAACGGCATTGGCCACCCGAACGGCAGCCCAGCTTTATGAATATATAGTCCGGGAATTAAGAAGCGAGCCGGGCGGGGAACAATTGAAGGATCAGTATATTGGCGTGTTGCTCAAGGCTTTGCTGGTTCACGGAGCCGAGTGGGGGGAAGCGTACAGAAGATTTGAACATTTGTTTCGGACCCCTCGAAACGCACAAACCTTCAAGGAGTTCGCGGCTCGCTTCTTTGGCTATGGCCGGGTAAACACGGAAAGGCTGTTTGGCTGTACGGAGCAGCGGGCCACTTTGATCGGATGTGGGCAATTAGGGGATGGGCAGGCTCATATTTACAGAGTACCATTGCCCCCATCTTTGAGCGGACGGCGCGATAATCGCCGATTAATCATCACGCTGGCCTGGTTTACTCCCATTAACATAGGACATCAAGCCTATCGGCGGGCAGCCCTCTGGTTTGAGCCGCCCCTGGGGCCATTGGGTGTCCAAAGACAGGACGCTCACTGGCAAGCGGTGCGGCGGGGAACTGTACAGCATGAGGTTCTTGAAGGGGAAAAAGCTGTTGCTTATACCGACGGCAGTTTTATGGAAATAAAAGTTAACTGCCGGGCTGATGCCGGTCAGTTATCAAATCAAGTTCCTTATGGGCTTGCAGTTACGCTGGCGGTGAAGGAAGGGGTAAATCTCCCCATTTACCAGGAAGTACGTGAACGGATCGCGTTACCGGTCCCTATTTTATCTACATGAGATGGAGCTGTTTCACTTTACCATGTTTTCTTGGATTAATCTGGTTCGGCACTAGCTAAAATAACATTTCTTATTTTTATTTCCACAAGTTAAAAATGATGCCAAAATAGGATTTTATTCCGTGGTAAAAGAAGGTGCGGGAAATCCCGCACCCCTGCGTTTTTTAAGATCCATCCCTACCGCTCCGCCTTTTCAGCGGGTGCGGCATACGGGCGGGTACTATTCACTTTGAGCATTTGCGGGCGCCTCACCCGCCGCCTGGTTGTCGCCGGCTTTGCGCACCACGATCTGGCCGTCTTCGCCGTCCACCACCACCCGGTCGCCCTTCTGGAAGGTGCCCTTCAGGAGCTCCTCGGAGAGGCGATCTTCCACCAGGCGCTGGATGGCCCGGCGCAAGGGCCTGGCACCATAGGTTTCGTCGAAACCTTCCCTGGCCAGGATTTCTCTGGCCGCTTCGGTAAACTCCACTTCCACATCGTGTTCCTTCATCCGCCCGGCCACTTCCTTGAGCATCAGGCCCACAATTTCCTTAATGTGCTCGGCGGTCAGGGAGTGGAACACGATGATTTCGTCGATGCGGTTCAAGAATTCCGGCCGGAAGGTGCGTTTTAACTCTTCGGTCACCCGCTCCTTCATGCGCTCGTAGCCGGCTTCCTTTTCCTGTTCGGTACGGAAGCCCAGGGTCCCTTCCTTACGCAGGGTGTGCACCCCTACGTTGGAGGTCATGATGATCACCGTATTGCGGAAGTCCACCGTCCGGCCCTTGGCATCGGTCAAACGCCCGTCTTCCAGGACCTGCAGCAGGATGTTGAACACGTCCGGGTGGGCCTTTTCAATCTCGTCCAGCAGTACCACGGTGTAGGGCTTGCGCCGCACCGCCTCGGTCAGCTGGCCCCCCTCTTCATAACCGACATAGCCCGGAGGCGCGCCCACCAAACGGGAGACGGCAAACCGCTCCATGTATTCGCTCATGTCCAGGCGCACCAGGGCATCCTCGTCGCCAAAGAGGGCTTCCGCCAGCGCCCGGGCCAGCTCGGTTTTACCCACACCGGTGGGGCCGAGGAAGATGAAGGAGCCGATGGGCCGCCTGGGATCCTTCAGCCCGGCCCGCGCCCGGCGCACCGAACGGGCTACGGCCCGCACCGCCTCGTCCTGGCCCACCACCCGCTGGTGCAGGATTTCCTCCAGGCGCAGCAGGCGCTCGGTTTCCTCTTCAGCCAGCTTTTTCACCGGGATGCCCGTCCAGCTGCTGACAATCTGGGCGATGTCTTCCTCCGTAACAACCAGTTCCTCCTTGCCCCTGGCCGCCTGCCAGTCCTGCCGCCGGGCTTCCAGCTCTTTCTTCAGCTGCTGCTCCTGATCCCGCAGCTGGGCAGCTTTTTCAAACTCCTGGTTGTTGACGGCAGCTTCCTTTTCTTTTTGAATTTCCTCAATCCGCTTCTCCAGATCCTTGAGGTTGGGCGGGGCGGTAAAAGCCCGCAGGCGTACGCGGGAGCTGGCCTCATCCACCAGGTCGATGGCCTTGTCCGGCAGGAACCGGTCGGTGATGTAGCGGTCCGACAGTTTGGCCGCCGCTTCCAGGGCCTCGTCGGTTATGCGCACCCGGTGATGGGCCTCGTATTTGTCCCGCAGCCCCTTCAAGATGGCGATAGTTTCTTCCACCGTCGGTTCTTCCACCATGATGGGCTGGAAGCGCCGCTCCAGGGCGGGGTCCCGCTCAATGTGCTTGCGGTACTCGTCCAGGGTGGTGGCCCCGATGCACTGGAGCTCGCCCCGGGCCAGGGCCGGTTTCAGGATGTTCGCCGCATCAATGGCTCCTTCCGCCGCCCCGGCGCCAATCAACGTGTGCAGCTCATCGATGAAAACGATGATGTTGCCGGCCTTGATAATTTCGTCAATAACCTTCTTGATGCGCTCCTCAAACTCACCGCGATACTTGGTGCCGGCCACCATGGAAGCCAGGTCCAGGGTAACCACCCGCTTGTTGAGCAGCACCTCCGGCACGTTTCCCTGCACAATTCTTTGAGCCAGTCCTTCGGCGATGGCGGTTTTCCCCACCCCCGGTTCACCGATGAGCACCGGGTTATTTTTCGTACGCCGGCTCAGGATCTGGATGACCCGCTCAATTTCCTTCTCCCGGCCCACCACGGGATCCAGCTTGTCATCCCGGGCCAGGGCCGTGAGATCCCGGCCGAACTGGTCCAGGGTGGGGGTGCTGGAGGCCTGCGGCCTGGCCGCGCCCGGCTGCCCCGGAGCGGCCCCCCCTGCCGCACCGCCGAGCATCTGCATGATCACACTGCGCACCTTGTTAAGATCCGCCCCCAGGGAAGCCAGGGCCCGGGCAGCCACGCCTTCACCTTCCCGGATCAACCCCAGGAGAAGGTGTTCCGTCCCCACATAGCTGTGCCCCATGCGCCGGGCCTCATCCACGGCCAGTTCCAGCACCCGCTTGGCCCGCGGGGTTAAATGAATCTCCTGCGGCATGGGGCTGGATACCTTTTCCACCATCTGCTCCACCGTGGCCCGCACCTTGTCGGCGTCAATGCCCAGGCCGGCCAGGGCTTTGGCTGCTACTCCTTCCCCTTCCCGGATCAGCCCGAGCAGCAGGTGTTCCGTACCCACATAGGGGTAATTAAGCCTCCTGGCCTCTTCTTGAGCAAGAAACAGCACTTTTTGTGCCCTCTGCGTAAAACGACCGAATAACATCGCAACACACACCTCCTGTTTTGTTTTTTTAAGACTGTTGAGCTGCCGATAGCTTTTTGCGAATTAACTGGGCGCGGTAGATATCCCGCTCCACCGGGCTTAAATCTTTACCGGTGACCTTCACCAGGAAGGCCGGCCGGGTGAGTATCATCAGTTCGATGATCAATGGGGCGGGAATATTTTTAATGATACCCAGATCGATCCCCAGGCGCAGGTCGGAAAAGAGACTCATGGCCTCTTCCGACGTCATTACCCGGGCATGTTTCAACAGGCCGTAAGCCCGTCCAACCCGGTCCTCCAGCTGCTCCCGGCGCTCCCGGTAGAGGGCCTCCCGGGCCGCCCTTTCCTGCCCCAGAAGCTGGCGGGTCACCGAAATGAGGTTGGCAATAATATCCTCCTCCGTTTGTCCCAGGGTAACCTGGTTGGACACCTGGAACAGGTTGCCCTTGGCTTCGGTACCCTCACCGTACAGTCCCCTCACCGTCAACCCCAGTTTGGTAATGGTACCCAGTACCCCCTTGATTTGATTAACCATTACCAGGCCGGGCAGGTGCAGCATCACCGAGGCACGCAGGCCCGTTCCCACGTTGGTGGGGCAGGCCGTCAGGTAGCCCAGCTTCTCGTCAAAGGCATAGTCCAGGGTGGCTTCCAGGCCGTCATCAAGGCGGCTGACCAGCTCCCAGGCCCTGTTCAGCTGCAGGCCGGGCAAGAGGCACTGGAGACGCAGGTGGTCTTCTTCATTGACCATCACGCTGAGCACCTCGTCGTCCCGCAGCACCACCGCCTTGCGCTCAAAATCCTCCAGCAAATCGGGGCTGATCAGGTGTTTTTCTACTAGTATCTGCCTTTCTACAGGGGTCAATTCGTTCATGTGTGTTAATTCCATTTTCCCCACTTTTTCCCGGAAGACCCTGTTTTCTATTGCCGTTTGTACGGCATGGATCACATCTTCGGCCTTTTCCCGGGACAAAAGATGGGGGAAGGGTAAATGGGCCAGGTTCCGGGCCACCCGCACGCGGCTGCTGATCACGATATCCGATTCGGGACCCGTTCCATCCATCCAGTGACTGTGGGGATTGTTCACGGTTTCTCTGATGGACATCACCTTATCCCTCCTGCAGCTCCTTTTCCAGTTCCCGGATGGCATCCCGCAATTCGGCTGCCCGCTCGAACTCTTCCCGGCTGATGGCCTCCCGCAACTGGGCCTTTAACCGCTCAATGCGGTTAATGACCCGTACTTTGCCGCCGGTACGTTCCGGCACCTTGCCCGTATGGCAGGTATTGCCGTGAATCCGCCGGAACACGGGCTCGAGCCGGGGACCAAAGTAGCGGTAGCACTCCCCGCATCCCAGCAACCCCTGGCGGGCAAACTGGGCCTCCGTCAGCCCGCAGGCTTCACAGCGGGCCCCCGCCGGGGCTACCGTGGGACCGGTGGTGGGAAAGCCAAACTCGTTGTGCAACAGCCCGGCCAGGAAATTATGCAGGTTTATCTGAGGGAAAAATCCCATGGCCTGGGCCTGCAACTCCCGGGCACACTGCTCGCACAGGCGCATGGTCCGCTTTTCATTGTTGATGATTTCCGTCAGGTGGACCGTGGCCGGTCTCTGGTGGCAACGCTCGCATTCCATCTTCTTTATCCCTCCTGTTGGCTGGCTGGCACCGGCAGAAGTATTCACCGCATGCCTGTTTTATTCACCCTTTTTGCCCAACAAACTCAGGATCATGGCGCGTAAGATCAAGGCCCGCAACTGGTCCCGGGCCGGTAAACCCACGCGCAGCACTTCCCGGTCAATCACCGCCCGCATCATCCGGGACTCGCGGTCGGTGATCAGCTTTTCCTCCCACAGGCGCTCAATGATCGCCTGCGCCCGCTGCTGGGATATTTCCCTGCCCACCAGGTTTAACAGCTGGCTGATGGAATCTAGCCTTTTATCCCGGGGCAGTTGCATTATGCGTACGTATCCCCCGCCTCCCCGCCGGCTTTCCACCAGAAAGCCATGTTCCACGGTAAAACGGGTGGCGAGAACATAATTAATCTGGGAGGGGACACAATTAAATCGTTCCGCCAGCTCGTTGCGCCGGATCTCGATCATCCCCCGGGTGCTGGCGGCCAGCAACTCCTTTAAATAGCGTTCAATAAGGTCTGAGACGTTTGACAACTACCACCACCCTCCCTGACCTTGACCTTGACTGACTTTCACCTTTATTATAGACACAATCGCATAAAAAAATACAAGCGCCGGAAGAGCCTTTTTTTACAAATTATTGCCATTCATGACCAGCCAGCGTTATACAGGCTCCCCGGACGCTTTATTTTTCGTTTTTTCTATACCTTTCTGGGTTTTACTCACGGGATAAAACGATACAAAAATAAAAATGACATACCTGTGACAAACCAGGTATGTCTTGCTTTCAACTGGCTCCCCGAGTAGGATTCGAACCTACAACCCTCCGGTTAACAGCCGGATGCTCTACCATTGAGCTATCGGGGAATAACCTCAACGCCAAGGGTTATTATACTACAACCCCCTTCGCCCGTCAAGCCCTTTTTCGCCTGAGGTATCCCCACTTTTTCGCCAAGCGTGATTTAGCTCCCGCTCGCTCCATGAGCCTCGCGGAACCAAACTAGCGCTCAATTTTCGGACTCCGGCGGGGTTCCCGGCTCATTCGGCTTCCGTGCCTCAGGAGCCGGCCTCGGCCATCCAAGGCCTCGGCCCCGCCTCCGTCCTCAATTTCGCTAAGTTTGGTCTTCCGCTTGGCTCAAGTCGCTCGCTTTCGAGCTAAATCACGCTCTTAAAACTGGGGATAACTCAGCTTTTTCGCCGCCGGGTTCCCGCCGGGATGTGATATTGTCACCAGCCGGGTAATTAAGGTAACACCATCTAAACCGTGGGAGCAGTTTGGATGGTGTTGCCGAAAACCCCGGCGGGTAAAGGTAACCACGCCGCTTGTTATGTATTCCTGCTTTTAAATCCTGCATATTTGCCGATATGCTGTAAAGTTAAGCACATGGCGGGTCCGGCCCGGGCGGCAGGCTTATCCTCCTGCCACCACCGGGAAGATGGTAACAGTGTCGCCCTGATGCAACCGGTCCGGCATCCTGGCTTTCCGGCCGTTTATTAAAACCAGGCCGGCGTAATTTTCCGATAAATGGACTTTTTCCAGCACATTCTTTACGGTAGAGCCAGGCGGAACCTCCAGACTAAACCGCCCGTTTACGGCAGCCGGAGGGGCATAACGGGAAAGGTACCCCCGGAGTTCGACCTTTACTTCAATAACCACACACCCCCCGCGGTATAAACAATTTCAGAAAGCCGCGGCCGGTTCGTGCTCACTCCAGCACACTGCCCTGGCAACGTGTTTCATGCCAACCCCAATTCCTGCAACTGTCGAGCACAGGGCCGGCTGTTCCGGTCCCAACCACGCAAGGCATAGTATTCCTGCAACATACTGTGAGATTGACCTTCAGGTATTATTCTATCAGAAGTGGAAGCCAAAGTCATGGGTTCCCGGAAAATTCGCGGCGGCAGGGTGAAAATTTGATGGCTTCGTGGCCCTGCAGGTCTTTTGTCAGGCCAGCGCAGCCTCCACCCGCGGTGCGGTCATGCGGGCCGCCCTGCCCAGCCAGCCGCGCACTTCCATAGCCTCGGCCACCCTCTTGACCGCCACCATGTAGGCAGCCAGGCGCATATCCACATCCCTGCCCAGCTTGCGCATGGCCACCACTTCATGAAAACCGCGCACCACAATTTCCTCAAGACGGCGGTTTACCTCTTCCTCAGTCCAGTAATATCCCATGTTGTTTTGCACCCATTCAAAATAGGAGACCGTAACCCCTCCCGCACTGGCCAGGATATCAGGTATGACAAAAATTCCCTTTTGATTCAATATCCAGTCGCCTTCCGGTGTGGTGGGGCCGTTGGCCGCCTCGGCCACAATCTTTGCCCTGACCTGCCCGGCCACACTGGCGGTAATCTGGTTTTCCAGCGCCGCCGGCACCAGAATATCGCAGTCCAGGGTGAGCAGTTCGGTGGAGGAAATGGGTTTGCTGCCGGGGAAACCCTTTACAGAACCGGTTTTTGTCTTATGGTCACGCAATTTTACCGGGTCCATGCCGGCGGCATTACAGGCCCCGCCGGTGGAATCCACAACGGCGACAATGCGGCAACCCATTTCGTGCAGCAGCCGGGCCACAATGCTGCCGGCGTTTCCGAAACCCTGTACGGCCACCGTAGCCCCGGCCAGGGGTATGCCCAGCATCTTGGCCGCCTCCCGCACCACAATGGCACACCCCCGGGCGGTGGCTTCATTGCGGCCCGCCGATCCGCCCACGATCAGCGGCTTGCCGGTAATAACACCAAACTCGTTGTATCCTTTATAGCGGCTGAATTCATCCATCATCCAGGCCATGATCCGGGGATTGGTATACACATCCGGCGCCGGGATATCTTTCTCAGGACCTAAAATCTCTGCAACAGCCCGCACGTAGCCCCGGCTCAACCTCTCCAGTTCGCCGGGCGAGAGTTCTTTGGGATTGCATACCACCCCGCCTTTACCCCCTCCGTAAGGCAGGCCCACCACCGCACATTTGAAGGTCATCCACATGGCCAGCGCCTTCACTTCTTCCAGGGTGACGTCAGGATGAAAACGTATGCCGCCCTTTGCCGGTCCCAAAGCGCTGTTATGCTGAACCCGGTAACCGGTAAAAACGCGAACGGTCCCGTCGTCCATTTCCACCGGAATGACCACGGTGAGCTCCCTTAAAGGCTGCTTTAAAACTTCATACACTGCCGGGTGCAGGCCCAAACGGCTCACCGCCCGCTTGATCTCCTGCTGCGCGCTGGCAAAGGGATTTACCTCGGCCATTTTTTCTACACCCCCATTTTTGCTACATGAACACTAAGTATACTGTATACAATTTATAATTTGTGACAAGCAACAACTGTACCAATACCAATTTGTTTTCACTATAACGTATCTGGAATTCAGCCGAGTAAGAGAATTAGAGCCGGCGACAATTTGGCGGTCATCTGTAACAAAATGAGATCTCAATCTGGGATTTAGACATACGGGGGTGATGGGTATGCTTTCACTGCGGGTCATTGGTAACACTGCCCGGCAAGTGTCGAGGCCATATCGGCGGTACCTGGGGGAATTCCGGGAAGACCTCTACTACCGCTACCCCGCTGCGGGAGCACCGGGAAGACATTGAAATACTCATGGAGCATTTTTTAGCCAAATACTGCACTTTACTGGATAAAATTTTATTCTTGGTGGCTTTTGCGTGGTTGACTTCCGAAAAAATTTTTACATTGCGGGAACCTTTTTTCATTGTTCACCGTCATAATTAATAAGTCAAGCGTTGAAATATTAAAAACATTAAATAGTTTAAATGAAAGAGGGAAGACGGATGATGTTGTCTAGATCTCAGCCCAAGTTTAAGTTATTTATCTTCTTACTGCTGGCGATAGCCGCAATAATTTTCCTGGTTGCGGGAACGGCCTTTGCCGAAAAGGCCGTCAGGCTCGTGGTAGACGGTAAAGAAATCAGCCCGGACGTCCCGCCCCAGCTAATTGACGGGCGTGCCGTGGCGCCGGTCAAGGAGGTTGCCGGAGCCCTGGGGGCGAAGGTAACCTGGGATGCCGGAAGCCGGACCGTAAAAGTGGTTGCCGGCGATTGGCTTGGGCAGTTGGCCGGGTCCCTTGCCCGGGCCGGAGACGAGTTCAAGCCCGCGCCGGACGTGAAAGGAGAAGTGAAAAAGCTATGGCGGGTGGGCGAACACCGTTTTTTACTGGAGCACGTCTGGAATATGGATTACAGTTACTTCCTTTGCGACGCAGAGACGGGCGAAAAAGATTTGATCGTTGGTTTTATGGAAAGCGCGCGACTCAAAGAGGCCAGGGATGACGAACTTGTCTTCGTCGCCAAAGGAGGCGGTGATTGCGGCGATTACAGCTTCCCCTACCTTTTGCGCTACGATGTGGAAAACAAAAAATTGTCCCGGGAAGAGTTATACCTTACGCGCTCCGTCGCTTTCGGGGCGAGCGGATCCTGGGAGCACGTTTTTAAAGGCGTAAGCTTAAAAGACGGAGCGGTTGCCTTAGAGCTGGCCGTTGCCCCGGAGCAGGTGCTGGCCGGAGGGCATAAAAGGCCTTTTACTGTCGTTGACCGCCGGTGTACCGGTTTAACCGTCCGCATCTACGGCGTGCGTTGTCCAAAAAGCAGCGAGGGCGAGCTCAAACCTGATCACCCGCTAATTGAAAGAATTTCCTGGCGGGCGCTGCCGGCTCAAGAACCGGCCGCAAATGAGGACCTTTTGAAGGAGGATTTTCCCTACGGGGCCGCCCTGAAAAGCGCTGCCATCCAGGGACCCTCCCTATTGGTTGAGATAGACACAAGAGGTGAGCCGGCCTACAACATTGATACCAGCAGCACCCGGGACCTCAAGCTGATCTATACCGTCAAATTTAAATAGCAGTCCGGTGAGGGGAGCGATCTTAAGCCAGTTGTGCCCTAGCTTAGCCCTGGCTCCGGTGCAGATTGGGATTGGTCGGCCGGATTGTTTATCGGCTGGCACACTGTAATTGCCTCCTTCGTGTTCGCGGTGATTGGTATGCTTAAAAGGCGAGCGCTGTGGGTAATTGCCGCCGCTTTTCTCTATACTCCTTTTGCCTGGTATCTCGGGATGACCCCCAGGTTTAGATATTACGCCTGGTTGCTGCCCCTGTTGCCGGTTGGTGCGGCGGTTGCCGTCAGGCTGGGGGTAGTTAAACTGGCGTGGATTTTTCTTTGCGTGTTATTTGCTTTTACTTTCTGGCTTGCTCTGGTCATTTTTTTGGGAACATAAACTGAGCGCGCCTTTGGTGCTTTGGTATACAATTTTTTCATTACTTGTGAGGATGGGCGATTTCATGAGGAGAAGGCAAAACTCGTTAAACCAGTGGCTGCTGGCGGCGATCCTTTGCCTGGCGTTCTTGAGCGGGTGCCGGGCCGGCGGTGGGCAGCAGGATGCAGGCGTGCCCGGTCCTAAGGAAGTCAGTCCGGAAGGCATTTACCTCGTTGCTTCGCCCCTGGTGGTCAAGCCGGGTGACGAAGTTTCCGTCGCTTTGAAAAGCGACCGCCTGCACGAAATCAAGGCGGAACTGGCGCTGGGTTTGTCCTGCCCGGGGATCGGCTTGGTGAAAAACTACGGCCGGCTGAAAGATAATCACGCCCGGGTAAAAATTCCCCCTGATCTGCCGGCAGGAAACTATTATTTTCTCGCTGCCGACCCGAAATTTCGCGTCAACAGCGGGGTAGGTACTAAAACCTACATTCAAGTGATAAATCCGGACGTTCTCCCTGCTGATCCCGGGAAAGCGCCCCGGCGGCTGGTTGCCATGGCTGCTCCGTTGTACAGCCGGCCCGAAGCTGCCGCGCCCCCGTACCATACTTTATCTCCGGGGGCGGTGGTGAGGGTGCTGGCGGTAAAGGAGGCGGCCGGGGAACAGTGGTACTGGGCGCAGGTTAACGTTTACGGAACCGGGCGGGAAAGAGCCGGCTGGCTAAGGGCCGCCGCCACCGTGCCGGTTACCCCGGAAAACTACCGCACCGCGCGGGAGGTAAGGCTGCGCCCGGGTGCAAAGTACTACGAGCACGAACGTTTTCGCCGGGGAGACCTGGGTGCTCCCGGAGAGTGGCACCTGGCGGACGAAGTGCTGTGGATAGTGGAGAGGCGGGAGAAGATGGTGCGCCTGCAGCCCTCCGAGGACATCGTGCTGGCCGTGGACAAAGACATCTGGGCCGAGGAAGCGGATCTGGTCTACTTCCGGGGCGATCTTCGCGAAGAGGAGGGGCACTGATGGGAAAGCCCGTCCTCCTCACTGGCCAAAGGAGAACGGGCTTTCTTGCTGTGCATTTTCATTGTTATTTGCAGTAATTTATATTACAATGAATCCCACAGGATTTAACGATCTGTTTAATTTAAAAATGAATTTCACTTCCATAAGGGGGAAACAACTGATGACAGACCAAAATCAAGGAGAAATAAACTTACAAGAAATGAATATTTCAAACAGGTCATGGTTAAAGAAAGTTGGTATTTCCCTGGTTATTCTCTCTTGTGTTTTCTATGGTGCTTTATTACTTGTACCCTTTACCCCTTATACAGTAAGTACAAAAGCATTAATATCCTCAATACTTGTTATTTCAGGAGAAGCATCGTTCTGGCTTGGCGGTTTTATACTAGGGAGAGAAATTGTCATGAAATACAGAAAATACCTGAATCCATTGCATTGGTTTAAAAAGAAAACTGACTCCAGGTAAGAATTACTATGTCACATTTTTAACAAAATGCGCCAACCGGTAACGCCGGTAAGTGGCGTCATTGTCACGTACAATAGCAGCCGTATTTGGGTATAATTATCGCCCTATGGGGCGATGCCCCGCTCGAACCACAACACAGGGCTACAGGTTTTCAGGGGCGGTTTTCCACAAATTTAGTTTTACCACCGTGGTCTGGCGGGGTAAATTACTTCTGTCCACCACCAGTTCTTCCTGTTCACCGTAGCCGGGGAACATCTTGAGAAAATCAGTAACCGGCGCTATGGGGAAATCGACATAAGCGGTCTTGTAATGCATGGGCAGAACATAAGGCGGTGACAATTGCTTGACCAGTTCTGCCGCCTCCCCGGCATCAATGGTAAAGTAGCCCCCGACAGGGATCATTAAAACATCAACTGGCCCCAGCGCTTCAATCAGGATCTTATCCGGAAGATGGCCCAAATCACCTAAATGGCACACCCTTAGTCCTTCACTTTCCACAATAAAAATGATATTTTTACCCCGCTGGCTGCCTTTTTTCTTGTCATGGTAGGAGTTATGGCCCGTGATCCTGATATTGCCAAAAACATGTTCCCCCGCATCCTGTACTACTTTCGGGTTGCCGGGAACCGTGTTTACGGCGTTATGATCAAAATGCTGGTGGCTGACGGTCACGATATCCGCCGGAACACGGGGAAGCGGGTAACCTATCGTTTCGTCAAAGGGATCGGTCATTATCCTGGTATTGTCCCCGGCGGTTAATAAAAAACAGGCATGGCCAAGCCACTGGATTTTCATAAATACATCCCCCCCAAATCACAACCCTGCAGTTTTTTTTCAACGGTAAGGGTGCTGTTTCGGGCTACTCCCGCGGCCGCATTAACGGGAAGAGGATCACATCCCGGATGGACGGGGAATCGGTCAGCAGCATCACCAGCCGGTCAATGCCGATGCCCAGACCGCCCGCGGGAGGCATACCGTATTCCAGGGCGGTAATGTAATCCTCGTCCATCATGTGGGCTTCCTCGTCCCCCGCCCGGCGCTTCTCCACCTGCTTGAGGAAGCGGGCCTTTTGATCGATGGGGTCGTTGAGTTCGGAGAAGGCATTGGCCATCTCCCGGGCGTAAATAAACAGCTCAAAACGGTACGTCAGGGCGGGGTCGTCCGTTTTCCGCTTGGCCAGGGGTGAAATTTCAATGGGATAGTCCATGATAAAAACGGGCTGGATCAGCTGCGGCTCCACTTTTTCCTCGAACACCTTGTTCAGGACGGTGCCCCAGCTGTCCTTTTCCTCCACCTCCACCCCCAGCTCCCGGGCCGCCCGCCGGGCTTTCTCCCCGTCATCCCGGTACTGGTTAAAATCCAGCCCGGTATGTTCCTTGACTGCCTCCAGCATGGTCTGCCTTTTCCAGGGCGGCGCAAGATTAATCTCGACCCCCTGGTAGGTGACGGTGGTGGTGCCCAGCACCTCGGAGGCTACGGTGGAAATCATTTCTTCGGTTAGGTCCATCATGTCGTGGTAGTCGGCATAGGCCTGATACAGTTCCAGCATGGTGAACTCCGGGTTGTGCCTGGTGGAAATGCCCTCATTGCGAAAATTCCGGTTTATTTCGTAAACCTTTTCAAACCCGCCCACCAGCAGGCGCTTGAGGTAAAGTTCGGGGGCAATGCGCAGGTAAAGCTTCATGTCAAGGGCATTGTGATGGGTAATAAAGGGCCTGGCCGCCGCACCGCCGGCAATGGGGTGCATCATGGGCGTTTCTACTTCCAGGAAACCCCGCCTCTCCAGGAAATTCCGGATGGCGTGGATCACCCGGCTCCGGATGATAAAGGTGTTTTTTACCTCGGGATTGACGATCAGGTCCAGGTAACGCTGGCGGTAGCGCAGGTCTACGTCCTTTAAGCCGTGCCACTTTTCCGGCAGGGGGCGCAGGGACTTGGCCAGCAGGGTCAGTTCCTGCACGGCCACGGTAATTTCGCCGGTGCGGGTTTTAAAAACCCTGCCCCGCACGCCGATGATATCCCCTATGTCCAGCCGCTGGAACAAGTTATAAGTTCCGGCACCCACATCGTTCAGCCGCAGGTAGATCTGAATCTGCCCCGAACCGTCCCTGAGGTTGCCGAAACTGGCTTTGCCGTGGCCGCGCCGGGCCATTAAGCGGCCGGCAATACAGACCTCCTGCCCCTCGTACTTTTCGTAATCCTCTATAATTCCGGCAGCAAGGTGGGTGCGCGGGTAGCGCCCGCCGTAGGGCTCGATCCCCTGTGCCTTGAGTTCCTCCAGTTTTTCCAGGCGCACGCGCAGCAATTCATGTAGATCTTCCGGCTTGAGTTCTATACTTTCCTTTTCCGTCATGACAGTCCTCCGGCGAATCTCTCAACGGATATCTATAATCTGGTACTTCAGCAGGCCTGCCGGCACGTTAACTTCAACCACACTTCCCTTGCGCTGGCCCAGGATGGCCTTCCCCACGGGGGACTCGTTAGAAATTTTATGAGCTCCGGGATCGGCCTCCACGGAGCCAACAATAGTATACTCCACTTCGTCCCCAAACTCCAGGTCTTTTAGGCGGACGGTAGAGCCAAGGCCTACTTCATCCGTTCCCGTGCGCTCATCATCAATAACCCTGGCGTTGCGCAGCATTTGCTCCAGGGTTAAAATACGGCCTTCAATAAAGGCTTGTTCGTTTTTGGCATCCTCGTATTCCGAGTTTTCACTAATATCCCCAAATTCAATAGCCTGCTTAATGCGGGCGGCTACTTCCCGGCGACGGATGGTTTTTAAGTGTTCCAGTTCCTTTTCCAGCTTTTTTAAGCCCTCAAGGGTTAAAATTACTTCCTTTTCCTTCATGCTCTATCGTCTCCTTTGCATTTCTCTGCCCAGCAGAACCTACTCCCCCAACGACACTGAAAGCACTGCAATGACAAAAACCATTGCAGTGCTCGCGGTACCATTAACCTTTCAACCCATTATAAGGAGGGTTTTCCCCTTTGTCAAGGGGCTACCCCCACCAATGTCGTCGGACTGTGATATTGTCACCCTGTAAGCGGTCTGAGAAAATGTCACCATGGAGAGAGGAGACATTTTCTTGAGCGCAAAGGAAGCAAAACGAGTGTTCGTTATGGAGCAGGTTCTTAGCGGTAAATTAACAGTCCGACAGGCAGCACAACTTCTCGGTCTCAGTGAACGTCAGGTAAAACGCCTTAAAGGAGGCATGCAAAAAGAGGGTGTGGCGTTCCTGGCTCACAAAAACCGTGGCCGTAAGCCTAGCCATGCTGTCCCCAAGTCAGTTTGCGACAAAGTGATTCAACTGGCCCAAAACGAATATCGGAATGCTAGTTGTGAACATATGGCTGAACTTTTGGCACAGTACCAGGACATCGTACTCTCTGCCCGCACCATTCGCCGCATCCTTACTAAAGCTGGTGTTCATAACCCGCATTCTCATAAGACTGCCCGCCGCCGGCGCTCCCGCGACCGGATGCCCAAAGAAGGCATGCTTGTTCAGTGTGATGCCAGTCCCTTTGACTGGCTGGAAGGAAGAGGACCTAAAATGAGCCTCCATGGGGCTATTGACGATGCTACCGGAAAAATCCTGGGCCTTTACTTCCGGCTGCAGGAGGACACCATGGGCTACCTGCACGTCCTCTGGCAGGTCTTAAATAACCATGGAGTTCCTCACAGTCTTTACAGTGACCGGCATACTATCTTCTTCTCCCCGAAAACCGACAAGCTTTCCATCGAGGAGGAGTTGGCCGGTAAAAAGGTACCCCTTACCCAATTCGGACGAGCTCTAGACGAACTGGGTATTATCCATATCCCTGCCCGCTCTCCCCAGGCTAAAGGCCGCGTAGAGCGTTTGTGGGGCACTCTACAGCATCGTTTGGTTATTGAGTTGCGCCTGGCTGGTATTTCTACGCTGGAAGAGGCTAATGCTCTCCTCCCGGAGTTCATTGCCAGGTTTAACGCTCGTTTCGCCACAGAACCGGCTGACCCTGAACCGGCCTTCCGGCCAGCACCGTCCCCGCAGGAGCTTATGCGGATTATTTGCTTGAAAGAAGAGCGTAAGGCTTCCAACGGTTCCACCATCTCATACGGCGGACGTAGCTATCAGCTGATCGATTCCCGGGGTATTGTGGCCCTACTCCGCCCCCGGAGCAAGGTCGTTGTACTTACACACCTGGATGGTTCTCTGAGCGCCCTTTATCAGGACAGGCTGTTTGCTCTTAAGTTCTTTTGCCCGCCATCTATTGCGAATACAGAGCAGGAACTCGGGCAATCCAAACCCCAACACAAGACTCCACATGGTACGAAAAAACCTGCTCCGGACCACCCGTGGCGGCGTACTCCGCGGTTGTCTGCTAAACGGGTACTAGAACCCATTGATTATTATCTTCTCGATAAGCTCAAACAACAGTTCTAAGGAGGTGTTCGGTCCCTGCTTAAGCATTTTGCACGTCGATTTTTGCATGTTCTTTGGTGAGCCCTTGAGGCTTTCAGGCGGCGCCGAAGGGTAGTCTTGACGGCCGGGGTCCCCTCATGTGGTACAATGGTTTACCTGACGGGGTGTGCTGCGTCCTTGTCGCATGTTCCCCGGAGCCGCCCCGTCGGTGTTTTTAACTTAACCACGTGAGGGGTGGCCGTCAAGACCGCCGCCTCCCAT
>DYEX01000063.1 GCA_020725525.1 Desulfovirgula sp. | reverse complement strand
CACCGGTTTGATTTTCCTGGGGTAACTCCGTTCCGGTCTTTAAACTTTCGCAGCCAGTACCATAACTGCCTGGGGCTGATGCCTTCATGGGCGGCGCACCATTCTCTGACGCTTTGCCCACTCATCTTGTATTCGGCTATTCGGGTTTCCCATAGCGCTTCCCGTTCGGCTTTGGTCATAAGAAAAAATCCTCCTCATCGAGCTTATTTTCTGAGGAAGATTATCCCTTAAACTTGGGTATTGTGCCAAGGTGGGTTGTGTTTGACGCTTACACCACCGGATGCCCAGCAAGCCAACAATGCTACAAATAACTAAAAAGGAGTGATTTCTCAAATGCATCTGGAAGACGTAACCATTTCAAAGGCCATTATCTCTAGATACCAGTAGGAACTGCTGGAAGCCCTGGAGTCCGACGTGGCCGTTGTTGGTGGAGGTCCGGCGGGACTGGTGGCCGCCTATTACCTGGCCCGGGCAAACAAAAAAGTGGTTCTCTTTGAGCGCAAGCTGAGCGTTGGCGGCGGCATGTGGGGCGGAGGCATGATGTTCAACCAGATTGTGGTCCAGGACGAAGCCCTGCCCATTCTCAAGGGAAGGCCTGGCTAAAGCTGGCAACCGGCATTATTTCCCCTGATGTGAACAATCCCCTTAAAAAATCTATAAGTTTTCTGTCTAAACCTAGTTGCGACACATTAATGAATATTCTTAAGTTTATTCCTTATGGATTCTACTCTTTCTGCTGGTTAACCCGTAATAACAAAAAGCTTTTTGTTTGGGGGGAATGTTAATGTTCCCCCTCGATATAAGAGTTATTGACCAAAATCCATATTTACTTTTTAAGTAGCGTTTTTCATAGTTTCAGGGAACAGTCCCCAACAATCTTTAATCACTTCCACTACCGTCAGGTGACGGTGTTCCGCCAGCCAGATTTCATAGGGTTCGGCCAGGGGTTGTCTTTGGGGGGAAAATAAAATGCGTACCCGTGGATAAAGGGAAAAACCCCGGACGGTTTCCACCACCACGCCAATTTCCCCGTTAGAAAGGCGCACAAGGCTACCTGCGGGATAAGCAGCCACGTTACTTAAAAAGGCCTGTACAATATCAAAGTCAAATAAAAAGTCACCCGAACCGGCAATCATTTCATAAGCTTCGTGGACCGGGTAAGCCGGACGGTAGACCCGGTCAGCAGTGATGGCGTCATACATATCCACCAGACCGGTGATCTGGGCGAATTCATGTATTTCTTCACCTTTTAGTCCCATGGGGTAGCCCTGACCGTTATAACGTTCGTGATGCTGCATGGCCACTATCCGGCACAGGAGATTGGCACCGGGGTCCCGCTCCAGGATCTCGGCTCCGTAAATACAGTGTTTTGTGATTACCTTGAATTCTTCACTGGTCAACGGCCCGGGCTTATTTAAAATTTCCAGAGGGATACGTGTTTTACCAATATCGTGTAAAAGTGCTCCCATGCCCAGATGAAACAACTTGGTACGGCTGTAGCCCAGGGTTATACCGGTGATCACTGCCAGAACACATACGTTAACTGAATGACCGAATGTATATTCATCAAGGCTACGGATATCCACCAGGTTAACCATTAAAGAACGCCGGCTGAGCAGTTCGTCAACGATCTCGTTTACCGTGCTCACCATATCCTTTACACCAATTAACGCCCGGCCTGGTCCCCCACCCTGTTCGGACCTGGAAATGAGCAGGGCCTTGACTTTGGCTATGGCCTGGGCCCGTGTTTCCTCGGAAATGACATCTTCGACTTCAACGCCGGTAAAGTCATCTATATAGACGGCCGGGATGCCCAATAATTTTAATCTGGTAATAAACCTTTCCGTAAGAATGGTGCCGGCCTGGAGCAGTACCTGTCCGGATGCATTGTAAATCGCACGCCCCACCTTCAAACCCGGCTGCAACAGGTGTGTGGAAACCTTGCGCATATTGTACCCCTTTGTGTGTTTATGTAAAACTTACCCACCCTATTTCGACGAAAAATAATTTATCCCTACTCAAAACAGCGAAAATATTTCTGAATTTACGTCCGTTGAAAGGCTTTTTGCCTGAGAAAAAGAAAAAGCAAATAGAAAACCACCACCCCTAAAGCCAGCAGGGGTAGCCGGGACTGGATCATAGAAAAGATGGATTCCCAGTGATGTCCGAAAAAGATGCCGATGCCCAGGTTAAACGAAACCCAGCTCAAGGCAAAAACAGAATTATAGATTAAAAAGTGCAGAAAGGGTAAACGGCTGATTCCGGCCAGATAAGGGGTAAGGTTGCTCACCATGGGTACGAAGCGGCCAAAAATGATAAAGGCCGGTGCCGACCGGCACATCCAGTTGCGGGCTTTGTCAAACTTGGCTGGCGTCACCATTAAATATTTGCCGTAACGCAGCAAAAAGGGTTCGCCCACACAGCGGCCGATAAAATAGGCCGCCGTGGCACCTACGTTAAAACCAAGCACGGCAGCGGCAAGTATATGGTAAAAATCAAGCCTCCCCTGGTTTACCAGAATACCGGCCAGGAGGGTCATTAAACCACCGGGAAAGGGAATGCCCAGGGCTTCGATGATTAACCCCAGGAACAATCCCCCTGCACCCAGGGTGCCCAGGTAGTGTAACACCCAATCCTTCATGAGCGAACTCACCTTCCCGGGTTTTAACATACCCGGAAAAGGCCCATTATATAGAGGGGCCCCTGTAAGCAAATTTGCTCCTGGGAAACACATCCGGGAATTTTGTCCCACGGGCGATTATAGCACCCTGGCTGTACCCCGGTATACCAGACCCCGTTGCCCGTCCACTGTCACCGTTTCCCCGTCGATAAGTATGGAGGTGGCGGCATCTACTCCCACAATTACCGGAATGCCGAATTCCAGGCCCACAAGGGCGCCATGGGAAGTCAGCCCCCCCACTTCAGTAATAAGGGCGGCTGCTTTTTCAATGGCCGGGATAAAATCCCTGTCCGTAAAGGGGGTGACCAGGATATCCCCTGGTTCCACTTTTTCCAAAGCATCCCGCAGGGTATGGCAGATGCGCACGCGTCCGGTCACTGCCCGGGTGCCGATACCCTGGCCGCGTACCAGGATATCTCCTACGGTATGTACTTTCAGTAGATTGGTAGTGCCATGAACACCGACGGGAACACCGGCAGTAATGACCACCAGATCCCCTGGTTTAATCAGGTCGGCCGACAAGGATACTTCAATGGCCGAGGCAATCATACTATCCGTGTCCCGGGTGCGGCCTACCAGAAGGGGTTGCACACCCCAGACCAGGGCCAGCTTGCGCAACACCCGGGCTTCCGGGGTAACGGCAATGATTGGTGCCCGGGGACGGTATTTGCTAACCATTTTGGCGGTGTAGCCCGTTTCCGTGGATGTAATAATGGCGGCAGCACCCAGATCCTGGGCGGTAGTACAGGTAGCGTGGCTGATGGCATCGGTGACCGTCCGGGCCAGTGCCCGGCCCCGCCGTTGTAAAATCTCTTCATAGGGGAGGGCTTTTTCCACCCGGCTGGCAATGCGGGCCATCATTTTTACCGCCTCTACCGGATAATGTCCGGCGGCTGTTTCTCCGGAGAGCATAATGGCATCGGTACCGTCCAAAATGGCGTTGGCCACGTCACTTGCCTCTGCCCGGGTAGGCCGGGGGTTATTGATCATGGATTCGAGCATTTGGGTGGCGGTAATGACCGGCTTTCCGGCCAGATTGCATTTTTCAATAATAGACTTTTGTACCAGCGGTACTTCCTCTACCGGCAGACCTACACCTAAATCACCCCGGGCCACCATAATGCCGTCAGCAACCTTGATAATTTCATCCAGGTTGTTTACGCCTTCCCGGCTTTCGATCTTGGCAATAATGTCCATATCAGCCCCGTGTTCTTCCAGGATCCGTCTGATAGCCAGCACATCTGAAGCCTTGCGTATAAATGAGGCGGCAATAAAATCCAGTTCCTGTTCAATGCCGAACTTTATGTCCCGGATGTCCTGCTCGGTAATGGCGGGCAGGTTCACCGGCACTCCGGGAAGATTAACCCCCTTTTGACTGGTCAATTCACCCCCGTGTACTACTTCACATTCCACTTCCTGCCCGTTGGTGCTAAGTACCCGCAGCTCGATTCGTCCATCGGCAATAAGGATGGTGTTTCCGGGGGACACATCCCGGGGCAATCCGGCATAGGTGATGGGCAGGCGTTCCGCCGTACCCTTAATTTTTTCGGTAGTGAGCACTACCCGCTGCCCTGCCTTGAGCACTACGGGCTCCTTTTCCAGGTAACCCAGGCGAATTTCCGGTCCTTTTGTATCCAGCAGGATAGCAACGTTTTTGCCCACCCGGCCGGCAGCTTCGCGGATGTTGGCTATCCGCCGGGCGTGTTCTTCATGGGTGCCATGGGAAAAATTAAGCCTGGCTATGTTCATGCCCGCCCGCATCATTTCCATGAGGATTTCCACCTGTTCGCAGGCTGGACCGATGGTACAGATAATTTTGGTTCGTCTCACGGCCTGTTCCTCCTTATATGGCTAAAATGCTGGCCAGCCGGTAAACATTGAGATCAACCGTTTTTTTTTGGCCCAGGACCCGGTCCAGATCCGTGTCCACTATTTTACCTGCTGCCATACCCACCATCTTACTGGTTGCCCCCTGCATGAGCAATTCTACCGCCCGGGCTCCCAGCTGGCTGGCCAGAATGCGGTCAAAGGCTGTCGGCGTGCCACCCCGCTGCAGGTGGCCCAGGATGGTCACTTTGGTATCAAAGCCGGTGCGTTCCTTGATTTGTTTGCCTATTTCCAGTCCGCTGCCTGCCCCCTCGGCCACCACAATGATGCTGTGCAGTTTCCCGCGCCGGTAGCCCTGGCAGATTTTATGGCAAACATCCTCAATACTGAAGGGATGTTCGGGGATGAGAATGGATTCCGCTCCTCCCGCCAGCCCGGCGGTAACGGCAATGAAGCCCGTGTCCCGACCCATTACTTCCACAATAAAGGTGCGCTCATGGGAGGTGGCCGTATCACGGATTTTGTTGATGGCATCCACCGCCGTGTTTACAGCAGTATCAAAGCCAATGGAATAGTCCGTGCCGCTGATATCATTGTCGATGGTTCCCGGAATGCCCACCACCGGGAGCCCGTATTCCCGGTGAAAGATACTGGCACCGGTAAAGGAACCATCACCGCCAATTACCACCAGCCCCTGCAGGCCAAAACGCTCCACATTTTCCCATGCTTTGGCCCGCCCCGCGGGCGTTTTAAACTGCTCGGAGCGGGCCGTATGTAAAATAGTTCCTCCCCGGTGAATGATGTCCGCTACGGAACCCAGCCGCATGGGTTCCATATCACCTTCAATGAAACCATTAAAGCCCCTTTTAATGCCGATCACTTCCAGGCCATGATAGATAGCCTTGCGCACCACCGCCCGGATGGCCGCATTCATTCCCGGAGAATCGCCGCCGCTGGTTAAAATACCTATCCTTTGCAAACCAATACCTCCCTGGCTTATAAAATGCATTATTAAGTTATGTTATTGCCAGGCAAATATTCAGGACCGATGCGCCTGAAACGGTCGTGGCGCTGTTTTAAGAGTTCGTCAGTGGGATAGCTCCGCAATTCCTTGAGATGGCGGGCTATTGCTTCCCCTACCAGTCGCGCGGCTTCATTTTTGTCCCGGTGGGCACCACCCAGGGGTTCTGGAATCACCTCGTCTACCAGCTGGTACGCAAAGAGGTCCTGGGCCGTTATTTTCATCACCTCGGCCGCATCCCGGCAGCGGGTAACGTCCTTCCAGAGGATAGTGGCATAGGCCTCCGGGGAAATCACCGAAAAGATAGCGTGTTCCTGCATCAGGATGCGGTCTCCCGAAGCAAAGGCCAGGGCACCCCCGCTACCCCCCTCACCCAGAATTACTGAAATTACCGGCACACGCAACATAAGCATGCCGGCAATACACCGGGCAATGGCATAAGCCTGCCCCCTTTCTTCTGCTCCCATTCCGGGATAGGCACCGGGGGTATCAATAAAGGCCAGCACCGGCCGGTTAAATTTTTCCGCCTGTTGCATGAGCCGCAGGGCCTTGCGGTATCCTTCGGGATGGGCCATGCCAAAATTCCGGGCCAGGTTTTCCTTGGTATCGTGACCCTTCAAATGACCGATTACGGTTACTGCTTGTCCACGAAACCTGGCAATACCGCCTATTACCGCCGGGTCGTCCCCGAAACACCTGTCCCCGTGTAGCTCAATGAAATCAGTACATAGCAGGTTGATATAGTCCAGGGTATTGGGGCGAGCGGGATGGCGGGCAATCAGCACCTTTTGCCAGGGAGAAAGTTGCCCGTAAATGTTTTTTTTCAGTTCCCGGGCTCGCTTTTCCAGATTATCTATTTCGTTGCTTAGATCAATCCCCTTTTCTCTGGCAAAACGTTGTAGTTCAGCGATTTTTTCTTCCAGTTCAATAATGGGTCGCTCGAAATCGTAAATCATCTCACTCGCTCCGGTGTAAATCAAGGATTTGGGCCAGGGTGGATTTCAGCCGGGGCCGGGGTACCACGGCGTCTATAAAACCATGCTGCCGCAGGAATTCCGCCCTTTGAAACCCTTCGGGTAGTTTCTGGCGAATGGTTTGTTCAATCACCCGGGGGCCGGCAAATCCAATTAATGCCCCCGGTTCGGCCAGAATGATGTCCCCCAAAAAGGCAAAGCTGGCGCTTACTCCGCCCGTAGTCGGGTCGGTAAGGACGGATATGTACAGCAGTCCTTCTTCGGAAAAGGCGGACAGGGCTGCGCATGTCTTGGCCATTTGCATTAATGAAAGTACCCCTTCCTGCATGCGGGCACCACCGGAAGCGGCAAAAATGATCAGGGGCAATCTTTTTTTCCGGGCTCCTTCAATGGCCCGGGTGATCTTCTCCCCTACCACCGTACCCATGCTGGCCATCATAAAGCGAGTGTCCATTACGGCCACCACTACCCGGTGCCCACCCAGTTTTCCTTCTCCGGTGACCACCGCTTCGTTCATTCCGGTGTTCTGACACGCTCTGGCCAGCTTATCCGTATACTCCGAAGAGCCAAAGGGGTTTACCGGCATCATGTCCCGGTCCCATTCGCTAAAGGTACCCTCGTCAATGGTTATTTTAATGCGTTCCGGGGCAGAGAGGCGGAAATGATAACCGCATTTTTCACAAACCTTTAATTGTTTTCCCAGTTCCCCTGTAAAACGAATTTCATTACAACGGGGACATTTTACCCATAAGCCATCGGGCATTTCCCGACTGCCGGGATTAACCGTGACATAACGTTGTCGCTGCCTTTTAAAAATTTCCAGCATTTTGCTCTCTCCAGGGATTCAAATCGAGTTTATTACTTCCAGGGCTTCATCCACTTCTGCTTCCGGTACTAAAATTTCCACCGAACAATTATGACCGCAATGGGAAGGTGAGAGTTCTCGTAATTTTACCAGTATGCCTTCATTGGAAAGGATTTTCTGGATCCTGGTCGCTTCTTTTTTATTCGGGGCAATATAAACCACAGTCCACAAGATTCCCACCCCCGGGGCCGGGATTTTACAGATAAGTTTTAAAGAAGGATAACAATAAGTATATCCAGAGTATGTACCCTGGATACTTTTAGGACAGATCGTCATTACGCATGACGCCGTACCGGGTGAGCAGTTCTACCTTACCACGGATTTTAATGGCAGAAGTATGCTCTGTAAACTGGGCGATCATAATTTCGCCCTTATCCAGCTTTTCCGAGTGATGAAAGCGGGTATCCTTCCCACGGGTCAGGCCGATAATGGTTACCCCGTTTTCCAGGGCCTTCACCGCCACATAGTCGGCGTTAACATCCCAGTTTTCAGGCATGCAGGTACCCCCTTTTCAGGCAGATTGCCGGGTTTTAGCAGTTCCATCATAGCACACCGCAAAGTCTTTGACAAGCTACCTCCCCGGTGATTCCTTAATTCTGACGTTTTCCGGGCCCAAAAGGGTTGCCAGTTCCGTTATTACCGGTGAGGACAGATTGATCCAGTAGTCCCGGGAGGTCCGGGCCAGTTTCTTTTCGAGCGGAAAATACAGGTAAACCGGTGACGGACCGGGATAACTGCGTAAAACCAGCTGAACCCGCCTGATTAGCTGGGGTGTAGCTTCTCTGAACTGTATATAAAGACTGGCCGTGGCTTTCTTCTGCAGGGGGGCCACCTCTTCAGCCAGGATCTTTACTGTTTCGCCGGTGGAGTTTAAATGCCCCCGGATTAAAACCACCCCTTCGGGGATGATGAGTTTGGCGTACTGCTGGAAAATGCGGGGGAAAAACACTACTTCGATGCTGCCGGTAAGATCCTCCAGTGTGCCAAAGGCCATGGGTTCCCCCCGCCGGGTACTGATCTGCTTTAATGCGGTGAGCATGCCGCCTACCGTGACCTTTTCCTGTTCTCCCTCGAAAAGTTCCGCCACGGTAGCCGTGGTTTCTTCGGCCAGTGTCTGGCGGTAATCTTCCAGGGGATGACCACTGATATAAAGTCCCAGGGCCTCCTTTTCCATGGCCAGCATTTCCGCACGGGAATATTTCTGTACCTGGGGCAGCACAAGGTCTTCCCCTGTCCCCTGCCAGAACTGTTCAAAGGTAAGCTGGCCGTTCTGCCGCTCCTGTTGGGATTGCTGAGCCATGGCCAACCCCAGATCAATGCCTGCCATCAGCTGTGCCCGGTGGTGACCCAGGGAATCCAGGGCACCGCTTTTAATCAGGTTCTCCAGCACCCGCCGGTTAATGACCCGCGTATCCAGGCGGCGGCAGAAGTCGGTGAAGCTTACAAAGGGTCCCTTTTCCTGCCGGGATTTAATAATGGCCTGGACCGCACCCTCACCCACGTTTTTTATGGCTGCCAGTCCGAAACGAATTTTACCGTCAACCACGGTGAAGCTTTCCCGGCTTTCGTTTACATCGGGAGGCAGGACTTCCAGCCCCATGCGCCGGCATTCCTCCACGTATGCCGCTACCTTGTCCGTGTTGTCCCGCACCGAGGTAAGCAGCGCAGCCATGTATTGTGCGGGATAGTTAGCCTTCAGGTAGGCCGTCTGGTAAGCAACCAGGGCATAGGCCGCACTATGGCTTTTGTTGAAGCCGTAACCAGCAAAGTATTCCATCAAATCAAAAATCTGCCCGGCGACCTGGGGATCCACGCCGTTTTTTACTGCCCCTTCGATAAACTGGTTCCTCAACCCGGCAATAATTTCCGGTTTCTTTTTGCCCATGGCCCGGCGCAAAAGGTCGGCCTCCCCCAGGGTGAAGCCGGCCAGGTCGCTGGCAATGCGCATAACCTGCTCCTGGTAGAGAATGACACCGTAAGTGTCTCTTAATATTGGTTCCAGCCTGGGATCCAGGTAGGTAACTTTCTTTTCCCCGTGCTTGCTCTTGATAAAATCCTCCACCATACCGCTACCCAGGGGGCCGGGCCGGTACAGGGCGACTAAAGCAACGATGTCCTCAAAAACCTCCGGGCGCAGCTCTTTTAACAGGGCCCGCATGCCGCTTGACTCCAGTTGAAACACGCCGCTTCCTTCACCCCGGCATAACAGGGCGAAGGTCTTGGGATCGTCCAGGGGAATTTCATCAATATTTATTTCTGGACCGCCACTTTCCCGTATCAGCTTTAAAGTGTCGGCAATGACCGTCAGGGTGCGCAGGCCCAGGAGGTCCATTTTTAAAAGCCCCAGTTCCTCTACCTGATCTTTGGCAAACTGGGTGGTTAAAGGACCGTCGGCGGCTTTGTAGAGGGGCAGATAGTGAATTAAGGGTTCCCTGGTAATCACCACCCCAGCCGCATGGGTGGAAGCGTGCCTGGGCATACCTTCCAGCAGGGCGGCGGTATCAATTAGTTTTTTTACCTGCGGGTCCCGTTCATAGAGTTCCCTTAATTCGCTGGATTCACTGAGGGCCCGTTCAATGGTCATGTGCAGCTCCGCGGGCACCAGTTTGGCTATTTTATCCACCTCCCCATAGGGCATATTTAGTGCCCGCCCCACATCCCGGATGGCCGCCCGGGCGGCCATGGTACCAAAGGTGGCAATCTGGGCCACCCGGTCAGCTCCATATTTATTGGTAATGTAGTTAATCACCTCTCCCCGGCGCTCAAAGCACAGGTCCACGTCCACGTCCGGCATGGAGACCCGTTCCGGGTTGAGGAAGCGTTCAAACAAAAGGCCGTATTTTAACGGATCCAGATTGGTAATCCCCAGCACATAGGCAACCAGGCTGCCGGCCGCAGAACCCCTGCCCGGCCCCACCGGAATGCCCTGTTGCCGGGCAAAATGGATGAAATCCCACACAATCAGGAAGTATGCGGAGTAGCCCATCTGCCGGATCACTTTTAACTCATATTCCAGCCGCTGACGTACCGGCTCGGTCATCTCCCCGTAGCGCCGGCGTACTCCTTCCCGGCACAGCATTTCCAGATAGGTATCCACGGTATGACCCGGAGGTACCTGGTAATGGGGAAGATGGAGCTGGCCGAAACTGAGTTCCACCTGACAGCGTTCGGCGATCAGACGGGTATTGTCCATGGCCTCTTTCAGTTCTCCAAAGAGACAGGCCATTTCCTCTTCGCTTTTCAGGTACAATTCCCTGGAATCAAATTTCATCCGGGAAGGGTCATCTATGCTTTTACCCGTCTGGATACAAAGCAGGATATCCTGCATATCGGCATGCTCTTTGTTGACGTAGTGGACGTCGTTAGTTACCACCAGGGGTATATTCATTTCCCGGTGCAGGCGCACCAGTTCCCGGTTGACCGTACGCTGTTCGGGCAGTCCGTGATCCTGGAGTTCTAAAAAGAAATTTCCCCGGCCAAAAATATCCTGGTAAATGGCGGCGGCCTCCACGGCTTTTTCCTTCTCCCCGGCCAGGATCCGGTCAGCCACCTCCCCGGCGATACAGCCGCTCAAAGCAATGAGCCCTTCACTGTAGCGGGCCAGGGTATCTTTATCCAGCCGGGGTTTGTAATAAAACCCTTCGATGTAGGCCAGAGATACCAGTTGCAGCAGGTTACGGTACCCGGTCTGGTTTTCGGCCAGCAATACCAGGTGGTAAAGGTGGTCATCCACCTTGGGGGTGCGATCCTTCATGGTGCGGGGCGCCACGTAAACCTCACAACCAAGGATGGGTTTGATCCCTTCCTTCTGGCAGGCTTTATAAAAGTCCACCACCCCAAACATTACCCCGTGGTCAGTGATGGCCAGGGAGTCCATGCCCAGTTCTCTGGCCCTGGCCACTACTTCCTTAATCCGGGCCGCACCGTCCAGCAGACTGTATTCGGTATGTACATGCAAGTGGACAAACATGTCTTCAAACACTCCTGAACAGCCCAACCTTTTTGTTATGATCCTCTTTCGTTTAAGGTAGACAAAATCCTGCTGCTGCCTCATAAAGAAAAGGGGTAGCTTCACGCTCCCCTTTTTCGGTCGTTGGATACTGTGTCTATTTCCCCTTATCCTGCTGTTCCTTGCTTTTCTGCCGGCAGTCACGGCAGTATCCATAAAATTCCAGCCGGTGCCGGGTTACCTGCATGCCCGTGCGGTTTTCCACTTCTTCTTCCAGATGTTCCAACAGGGGCAGATCCAGATCATAGACCCGGCCACACATATCACAGACAAAATGATAGTGATTGGAGGGATTGCCATCGTAGCGGCTGAACGTGCTGCCGTAATTGAGTTCCATGATTTCCCGGGCCTGCTTCAGGTTGCTTAAATTGCGGTATACGGTGCCCAGGCTGATGTCGGGAATTTGTTTACGGGCCTGTTCGTAAATCCAGTCTGCCGTGGGGTGAGTATCGGTGTTGCGCAGGATTTCCAGGATTAATTTTTTTTGTCTGGTCATCCGTGTTGGCTTTCCCAATACTCTCCCCCCATTTAATAACAGCTACTTTTATAGTTAAGTATATAAGGTTTTTTTTATGTGTCAAGTTCTATTCTTCACCAAGGATAAGCCGGGCTGCCCGCCGGCCTGACAGGAGCATACCGCCGAAAATCGGCCCCATACGGTGGCCGCCGCAGACTGCGTTTGCTGCCATACCGGCCACGAAAAGTCCGGGGTAAATTTCGCCGGTATTGGCTACGGTAGCCATTTCGCCCCGTTCCGCCCACATGGGCTTTTCTCCTTCCAGGCTGCCGCTTTTGGTCTTTAATACCGGCCCCAATTTTTTGACCACCATACTGGCTACCCGGGCATCGTGTCCTGTGCAGTCAATGACGTATGTGCACTGCACCGACAGGGGATCTACGTGCAGGCGGGCCACGTCAACGGACGTCCAGTTAATCACCAGGCCGGTGACACGGTTATCTCTGACCATGACGTCTTCCACAGAGATTAAATTGTAGATTTTTGCCCCTGCCCGTACTGCACCGAGGGTGAGGGCAGCTACGGCTTCCACGGAGCTGGCCGTATAATACCCTTCCTGGAAAGTGGTGTATGATATTCCAAACTCCTTGAGAATGGGCAGGGCTTCGTCCTGGACCACAATCTGGTTGAACATCATGCCTCCACCCCACATGCCGCCGCCAACGCTCAGCTTGCGCTCAAAGAGAACCACTTTTTTGTTTGCCCGGGCCAGGTAATAGGCGGCCACCAGTCCTGCCGGACCTCCGCCAACAACGGCCACGTCGGACTCCAGGGCTTCCAGCAGTTCCTCCTGGTATCTTGAGATAATGGCCTTTGAAATGGTTACGTCTTCCAGATGCATTTGAGAAATCACTCCTTTTTAGTTTTTTGTAGCATTGTTGGCTTGCTGGGCATCCGGTGATAAATAAAATAGCGCACCCACAAAAGGATGCGCCACAGCCAACACTACGTACGGCTTTTCCCTTCGCGGGCATTACCCCGAGCAGGTTTAGCGGGTCAGGTGCTCACTAGCCCTTTCTCAGCCCCTAACAGGAGCTCCCCGTTGTACTTTGCCGGTTTGTCCAGCTTTACGAGTTAACCCTTCCCTAGTATAGCCATTTATAAGGGTGACGATCTAAACACTTATTACAATTCGATGGTTTCGGCCAATATCCTTCTTTTATGAATGATTCTTTTCAATGATTTCTTTCACAACCTGATGCCGTACTGTTTCATCTTTTTGTACAACCAGGCCCTAGAAATGCCCAGGGCTTTAGCTGCCCGCATTTTATTGCCTCCGGCGGTGGCCAGCGCTTCCAGCAGGGCTTCTTTTTCCACCTCCCGCAGCAGGGCGGTCAGGGTATGGTTGGACAGGGCTCTCTTCTTTCCCTGGCTCAGCTTTTGGAGGTAATGGGGCATGTGTTTAATTTCAATTATATCTCCTTCCACCAGGTTGAAAGCCCTTTCCATTACATTTTCCAGCTCCCGTACATTACCGGGCCAGTCGTAGGCACCAAGCATCTCCCAGACTTCCGGTGACAGATCCCGGACCAAAAGGCCGAACTCCTGGTTAAATTTCTTGATAAAATGGTTGACCAGCAGGGACAGGTCCTCCGTGCGCTCCCGCAGGGGCGGAATATAAAGGGAAACTACATTTAAGCGGTAATAAAGATCTTCCCGGAAATGTCCCTGCCGGATTAATTCCTCTAAATCCCGGTTGGTAGCTGCCACTATCCGTACGTCCACGGGACGGGGCCGGCTGTCTCCCAAACGTTCAACTTCCTTTTCCTGTAGAACCCGCAATATTTTGGCCTGCATGGCCAGGGGCATATCCCCAATTTCATCCAAAAAAATGGTTCCTCCGTTGGCCTGTTCGAATTTACCAATTTGACCGCCCTTTTTGGCTCCGGTAAAGGCACCTTCCTGATAACCGAAGAGTTCGGATTCCAGCAGGTTTTCCGGCACGGCAGCGCAGTTAACCTTGATGAAGGGTCCCCGGTGACGGGGAGAGGCAGCGTGCAGGGCGTGAGCCACCAGCTCTTTACCTGTGCCGCTTTCCCCCCGGATCAGTACTGTGGAGGGACTCTGAGCCACCCGCCGGATGGTTTCCTTAAGCCGGAGCATATTCATGCTGGCACCGATCAGGTTATCTACAGTATAACGTGCGGCCTGGCTACCGTGGGGTAATATTGTGGGGCAGGAAAAATTCCGACGCTGGCTGCTTATCCTTTCGGCCAGAACCAGGAGCTGTCCCACCTCCTGGAATAACACTTTACTGACCGCTCCTATCATCTTACCCTGGTTATAAAGGGGGGACCGCATAACCACCGTTTCTTTGCCCCGGATACGCACCACTTCCCCATACTGCAATTTACCGGTCCAGAGGATTTGATGCAATCTGTTATCGGGCGTGATCTCACGGATATGTCTGCCCAGGGCTGTTTCTATGGTTACCCCCAACAATTCAGCCATAGGTCTGTTAAGCATAATAACCTGTCCGTCATTATTAACGACAATATAGCCCTCATGGGTACTGTTAAAAATGTTTTCTAAAAGGCAATTGAGTTCCCTGATTTCTTTCAGTTCTTGAGCCAGGTGTTGCAGTTCGGAGACTTCCTGAGCGACACCAATGGCCCCCACAATGGTATTGTTGCGGATAATGGGCGTACGGTTGACCACGTACAGGGCATTGCCTACCACAAATTTGCGACCGATGTGGGACTTTCCCGTTTGTAAAACCTTAGGTAGACCCGTAAAAGGGACCACCTCCCAGATCGGACGACCCAGGGCTTTTTCGGCCGGGTAATTAAATACGCGTTCACTGGTAGGATTAAAAATGATCACGCGTCCCTGGTAGTCCACGGCAACGACCATATTGTGTATGGAATTAAAAATGGACAGTTCCTCTCTAAGAAAATTCGTGCTTTCCAGTTTGTTAACTGCCAAGATTTCACCTCCCCACCTGTAGCTGGTTCTTGGTTTTCGCTCTAACGTTATTTTAAATCACGGCCCGGGAAAAATTTTCTTTACCCTATCTGTTACTTCAACATTTGCCGGTGCAGAATTGCTTCCAGGTGATGCAGGGAATAGCATTCAAACATGCGTACATAAGGCGTGAAAGCGTAAACACCTGGTAAATGTAACCATTGGTTCCGGGGAACGGGATTGAGCCAGATGATCTCACGCACCCGTTCGCGTAAATCAGCCAGCTCTCTGGCTGCCTCCTGGGGGGTGATGGTCTTGGTATCGCTGACTATGATTAAAAGGGTATCAGTGGTAAGCAGGTGGCGCCAGTGGCGGTGAAAAGTTTTCAGGGCTGCATTAAAATCGGTGGTACGCCCCCACTGCCGGCTGGCATTAACCAGCTCGGTCATTATGGGTACAAAACCATCACCCCGCCGGAAATAGGGAGTAATTCGCTCCAGATCCTCGGAAAAGACAAAGCTTTCAATGTTTGGAACCGCACTGCTCAAGCCATAGATAAACTGGAGGACAAACCGGGCATAGCGGGCCATGGAAGCGGATACGTCACAGATAAGCAGCAGGCGGGGACGGTGCCTGCGCCGGGAACGATAGCATAATTTAAGGGGGGAGCCGCCGAAAGCGATGTTCCGGCGAATCGTCCTGCGCATGTCCAATTTCTGCCTGCGACTGCTCTTCCGGTAACGGTGGGAAAGCCGGTTGGCCAGGTGCGTGGACAGGCGCTCAAGGGCTAGAGTAAACTTTTCCAGGTCGGCATCGGCAACCTGCTGCATGTCCTGGTGGAGCAACTGATCATCCGGGTCCCGGTAAAAATCTGTGGCTACACCGGCAATTACGTCATCCATTTCCGTTTCCCCGGTCAGCTCTGCCTCCAGTTGCCGCCTGGCTTCTTCTCCCCGGGTTTTCAGCAAGTAGTAGCGCCAGTAATTAAGGGCTGATTGTATTACCCGGGCGATCAGGTGTCCCGGGTTATTCACCGGATTACCTTGCATCTGGCGGATAATTTCCGTTAAACGCTTTTGTTCCCGGGCGGGCATGCGGGCAAATGTTTGGATTTCCTCCGGGCTGAAATTCACTTCCATGGACCAGGGGGAAAGGGCCTGGTTTAATTTTTCCCGGGCCTCTGCCAGGTGCCGCCTTTCCTCATCCTCCAGCTGTTTTCTCAACATGCGCCGTCGCTTCTTTTCCTCCGGGGGAACAAAGAATCGATCAAAAGCCAAATTAAAAATTTGCCGGTCAGCAGCACTTTTTACCAGCATCGCCCCCAGGGCAGTCTTTACCTGTTCCCGGGACATAAGATCTACCATTGCCAGGGCACGGTAAGCATCCAGGGCTTCGGCCATGCTTACCCGTATTCCCAGATGGCGCAGGATATGGATGAAGCGCACCAGGTTGTGGTGCAGGGTGTTTTCGTCCTGCGCTTCTACCCGGGCTACCACCCGGGTGATTGGATCAACTTCCATGTATAACCCTCCCTGCTAACCGTGGTGGTGGCCGCAATGACAGGTTACCCGGCCAGAGGCAGGGAAATCCTCTTTTGTTCCCCGGATCTGCTCCACCAGTGTGCTTAATCCCACCTCCCTTTTCAAGGTTTCCTGGTCGTCCCGGTTTTTTAAGAAAAGGTTCAGGGTCTGCCCCAGGATTTCCGGGGTAAGGGCATCGGCATGCAGGGCCACCAGAGCCCGGGTCCAGTCCAGGGTTTCGGCAATGGAAGGTTTCTTTTTTAAATCCAGGTGTGACCGGATGAAATGTACTGCCCGGACCACCTGGCGTACCAGTTCTTCCTGGGCCTGGGGCACTTTGACCTGCAAGATACGCACTTCCTTTTCCACGGTGGGATAGTCAATGTAAAAATAGACGCACCGGCGTTTCAGCCCGTCGGATAATTCTCTCTCACCATTGCTGGTTAATACTACCGCCGGGATATGCTTTGCTTTGAGCGTACCAAGTTCCGGAATGGACACCTGAAAATCGGATAGCAGTTCAAATAAAAAGGCCTCAAATTCCGGGTCGGTTTTGTCAATCTCGTCAATCAACAGTACAACCCGTTTTTCCGCCCGGATGGCCTTTAAAAGCGGACGTTCCAGCAAATATTCCGGATCAAAAAGATCCTTTTCCAGGGCAGCCGGATCACAACTGCCCCGGGCAATTTCAATCTTCAGCAGCTGCCGCTGGTAATTCCATTCATAAAGGGCCCTGTTTTCATCCAACCCTTCGTAGCACTGCAGGCGGATCAGCTCCGTATCCAGAGCGCCGGCCAGGGCTTTGGCCACCTCAGTTTTACCGACCCCCGGAGCCCCTTCTACCAGCAGGGGCTTGCCCAGTTTCAAGGATAAATAGAGGGTGATCACCAGATCTTGATCACAGATATATCCCTGGGCTTCCAGTTGTTGATGTAGCTGGTTTATGGTCAGGTCCATGGGTTTCACCTTTCCTAAAAAATACCAGGCGTGCAACCTTGTAAAAACAATCATATGTAAACAATAGTATTCGTTTTAATCACGCCGAAATCCTTCTATAATTTATAATAATTATACAATTTTCGTTAACGCAGCCCTGGAAATCCCTGCTGACGCAGGGCTTCGTAAAGAACCAGGGCTACGGAGTTGGCCAGGTTTAATGAGCGGGTGGTACCCTCCCGCATGGGAATGCGTAACGTATATTCCCGGTTGGCGGCCAGTAAGTCTGCCGGCAATCCCTGTGTTTCCTTGCCGAAGACCAGAAAGTCATCGGGTCCATACTCTACCTCACTGTAAAGGTGTACGCCCCGGGTGCTGAGGAAATAAAAACGGTGCCGGGGATACAGGCGGCGCACTTCCTCAAAGGAATCGTGGTAGTGTATTTCCACCAGATGCCAGTAATCCAGGCCCGCCCGCTTAAGATGTTTGTCGTCGGTGGAAAAGCCCAGGGGGCGAACCAGGTGGAGGATGCTGCCCGTGGCCGCACAGGTGCGGGCAATATTGCCGGTGTTAGCCGGAATTTCCGGTTCAACCAGAACGATGTGCACTGGGAATCGACTCCTTTTGTATGTTGTTACCAGCTTGGGCAGGCTGCAACCGGCTGCCCGGACAGAACATGAACAGGGCAGTTGCCTGCTTACTAAAAATTATAAGCTTTTTTCTTTTGATGAGGTAGTCGTTACGGATGTTTTTGAACCTGGCAAAGTCGAAAAGTCTAGACATGTTTATGAATCTTTACATGT
>DYEX01000062.1 GCA_020725525.1 Desulfovirgula sp. | reverse complement strand
CACCGGTTTGATTTTCCTGGGGTAACTCCGTTCCGGTCTTTAAACTTTCGCAGCCAGTACCATAACTGCCTGGGGCTGATGCCTTCATGGGCGGCGCACCATTCTCTGACGCTTTGCCCACTCATCTTGTATTCGGCTATTTGGGTTTCCCATAGCGCTTCCCGTTCGGCTTTGGTCATAAGAAAAAATCCTCCTCATCGAGCTTACTTTCTGAGGAAGATTATCCCTTAAACTTGGGTATTGTGCCAAGGTGGGTTGTGTTTGACGCTTACTGTCTGAGTGACATTTTCACTGACGAATTTCACTGACAAAGTCACTGACGCTTGACAGGTTTTTCATAGCTTCCGGGGCGGACCTTCCGGCCCGCCCCGCTCCCTCCTTCCGAGAATGGTTTGGGCCGGAATAGGCCCGGTATTATTTTTCACACACCCACTCGCGCAGCCGGACCACTCTCACCTGCCCGTCCAGGCCCATAATAATGCGGTAATCGCCGTGACCGTGGACTGACATATAAAGAGTGTTCGCGTGCCTGTATGCCCTTAAGATAGCATTTTCTGGTGTAAGTGCTTCCACCAGCATTTTCTCGTAACACATATCCCCGTAATAGCTCACTTCGTAGCACATATTCGCAGGGCAGGCCCCCGGCGTACCGCCCCTCTCACCTCCCTGATTGAAGTGAGTTTGAGGCGGGCCGGGCCGCCTGGGAAACACAAAAGGCAGCCCCTTTCGGGAAACTGCCTTTGGCCTCACGGTTTTTTGTTCTTTACCGAATTCCCTCTTACCTGCCGATTGCCGTTAAAATCAGTTTAATGGAAAGCCCTAACAAGCCACCCATAACAGCAACCTGGCCTACCCAGAAGATAAACATCCATTTGATCAAATCCGCTCTGGTATGAGCGATCTCTGTTTTGAGCTCCGTCCTGAGATCGGCAATTTGTTTTTCAATCCCGCCTTTTGTTTCCGTCAGCCTCTGCTCCAGTTTGTCAGAAGCCTTTTCCTCCAGGCTTCCCTTTATGTTTTTTGCAGCCTGGTTAAGCAGGTCAACCAATTCTTTTACGCCATCCTCGCCCAGCTTCATTCGCAAGGTTTCCGGGATATAAAGAATTTCCGCCATCCCGCTCACTTCCCTTCGCCTCCATTCTATCATGAAAGCGAATTACCCGGCAAGGCGGAAGCCCAGAGCGATCAGCCCCTTGTCCCCCTGCCGGTATTTAATCTCCACCGTCTTGCCCACAGCACCGGCCAAAGCCTATAATGGACCCAGGATTTTAGACAGTGAAAAGGGGGGGGTTTTTAGAACCAAATGTCTGTTCGCAAACAATATTCGCCGGAATTCAAAAGCAAGATCGTACTGGAAATTCTCAAAGGAGAAAAAACCCTCTCTCAGATATCATCGGAATACGGGGTCCATACCACTCAGTTAAAGAATTGGAAAAAAAAAGTACTCGAAAACCTGCCCCAACTTTTTGATAAAAGAAATATAGAAGCCATGAAAAAAGATTACGAAAGGCAAATCCAGGACTTGTATGCCGAGATTGGTCGTCT
>DYEX01000061.1 GCA_020725525.1 Desulfovirgula sp. | reverse complement strand
TGCCCGGACAGAACATGAACAGGGCAGTTGCCTGCTTACTAAAAATTATAAGCTTTTTTCTTTTGATGAGGTAGTCGTTACGGATGTTTTTGAACCTGGCAAAGTCGAAAAGTCTAGACATGTTTATGAATCTTTACATGTTATTTGTCAACATTTGTGTTTGGGTGGACTTGCCGTTTGACCATAAATGCTGTTCACAGTCCCAAGTCAACCATTCCCGGCCAACAAACGACCTTTCACCCAAAAAAGAAAGAATATTACCCCAGTTATTGCAATTACATCTTTTCGGAAGTACAGATTATAGAAGTCATAGGGGGAGGTGTTTTACCAAAGCTGGAAGAGTCAGGATTCCTTTTGCAAAGGGCCCATACATGGGCAGGGGGTCTGACTGTGGTACCCCTTACTCATAGTCCAGCCAAAATAATAAGACGGGGGGAATACGGATGGCGGCAAAGGGATACGACTGGGCTAATCCCGGTCCGGCCGGGCTGGTTGCCCTGGCCATGGCTTGTTTCACCTTTTATGCGGTTTTCACGGGTAAAGTTGATCACGGGGCCGTTCCCCTCCTGGGAATCTGGCTTCTGGGAGGGTTTGTAATCCAGATTTGCGTGGGACTGATTGAATTGAAGGAAGGCAATACCACGGGGGGCAACGTGTTCACCTTTTTCTCGGCTTTTTTCATGCTGGTTACCGGTCTGGAACTAATCTTTAAGTTTTTTGCCGCGATGAATGGCTGGAAGATTGACGCCCGCATTGACGGGTGGGCCTGGCTTGCTCTGGGTATTGCCCTGCTTACCTGGACGCCGGCTTACTTTAAATCACCTCTTACCTTGCTGGCAGTCGTACTGGCCCTCGATCCGGCCATATTCATCGTGGCCTTTTCGGACATGGGGGTTATTCCCAAAACCATGCTGCCCCTGGCCGGAAATTTCCTGCTTATTGCCGGCATTTTTGGCCTTTACACGGCCATGGCTGTGGTGCTGAATACCGCCTACGGCCGTACAGTAGTACCCTTTCCCGGACCAATTATCAAACCGGTACCGGTATCAACGACAAGCCAGCAACATTAGAACGCGGCCATTTTGCTCCCGCCCGATTCGGGCGGGAGCTTTTTTGATCCGGAAAACCTTTCTTACAAATTCCGGTTGTGGCGGCTGGGGCAAAGATGGGCCACGGGACAGAGATTGCAACGGGGCTGGCGGGCAGTACAAAATGTGCGGCCGTGGGCAATTAGCTGGTGGTGGGCGGCCCGGCGGGCGTATTCCGGGATGATGGCCAGTAATTCCTCCTCAGTTTTTTCGGGAGTTTTACCCCGGGCCAGGCCCAGGCGGTGACTGACCCGGAAGACGTGAGTGTCTACCGGAAGGGTGGGTTGACCGAAGGCAACATTTAGCACCACATTGGCCGTCTTACGGCCCACCCCCGGGAGACTTTCCAGCTCTTCCAGACTCTGAGGCACTTGAGAATTATATTTCTCCACCAGGATGCGGCTGGTGGCAATGATATTTCTGCTTTTATTCTTGTACAATCCACAACCCTTGATTTCCCGGGCCAGTTCCTCTGGATTCAGCCGGGCAAGGTCCCGGGGTTCCCGGTAGCGTTTAAATAACCGTTCAGTAATCTTATTAACCTGCCGGTCGGTGGTCTGGGCTGAAAGCATGGCCGCCACCAGCAGCTGGAAGGGAGTCTCAAAGTGCAGGGCTGTCCGGGCATCGGGGTAGGTTTGGGATAATATGGCCAGGATTTCACTGACCCGGGCGGCCCGATCCTGTTCTTCCTGCGGTTGGGTTGTCCCGTGCAAGGCCGGCATTAGCAACTGCCTCCCAGCAGCCGGCGGTGCTCCACCATCAGACAACGGTCCATAACCACTGTTAGTCCCCGGGCCCGTGCCTTTTCAGCCGCTTCCTGATGCACCACTCCCAGTTGCAACCAGATGACCGGCTGGAAGTTAAACTGCAGTACGGCTTCGATAATCGCCGGGACTTCCTCTGCACGCCTGAAAACATTAACTATGTCCACGGGATGGGGTATAGCACTGAGCTCCGGGTAGGCCCTTTTACCCAGGGCCTCCTGGATCATGGGGTTGACCGGGATAATTTCATAGCCCTGTTCCTGCATATAACGGGCTACCCGGTAACTATCCCGCTCGGGTTTATTGGATAAGCCCATCACGGCAATGCGCCGGCTTTTACTTAATATATCCTTTAAAACGGCATCGTCTGGGTTTTGAAACAACCTGACCACCTCATTTATTAATCGGCTCTTTTATAATCTTAACGCCTATGATTTTTCAATACAACCACAGCATGAAAAAATGGACGGGACGCTGGTTTCCACTTACCCCAATGCCCGGCACCGGCATCGTCACGGCAGGAGCAATGCTCCTCTGCCAGCCGGTTCCTGCTCAGATTTTCCTGAATAAGTTAACTTATGCAGGCTGGAACTCATTTTTCGTTCATAAATCCCGGTACTGAGGCAATAATAAAAAAAGCTTTTTAACACTAATTCAATTATTTCACCCCAAGGCTGGTGTTATTTATAAACTTTGTAAAGGAGGATACTTCATGACCGCGTTATTTCCTCTCCTTTTCGGGATCGCCCTGGTGATCCTGTTTCTGGTTATTTTTTTATGGCCTACCCGCCGCCGGGCATCCCGGCCGGCATCCGGGGAGAAAACTATTCCCCCACTTTTCACAGAGGAAATAGCTGAAGAACTGGCTGCACCTGTTCCACCGGTTGAATCACCTCCACTTACGGTTCCGGAACTGCCCCGTCGCTATGGGGTGGATCGCCTGGTGCTTCTGGTCCGGGATCCTTACTGGCTCTATGCTTACTGGGAAATTACCGCCACCAGGCAGGAGGAGTTTAATGCCACCTACGGACCCCGGGCATGGAATTCTACCCGTCCGGTTTTAAGGGTCTACGATGTTACGGGGGTAAATTTTAACGGTTATAATGCCAACAGTTACATGGATATCAACGTCCAGGAAGGGGTGGATAACTGGCATATCCCCGTAGGCCAGCCCAACCGTTCCTTTTGTGTCGACCTGGGCCGGATGTTTCCCGATGGCCGTTTTATAACCCTTTTGCGATCCAATGTGGTAACCACTCCCCGGTCATCCCTTTCAGAATGCCTGGACGAAGAATGGATGTGGATTGAAGGCTTGTATCGTTCCTACCAGTTCCAGTATGGTATCAGTTCACCCATGCTTATCCAGGAAGTAGCCGGCCGGGCGGCCGTGGTTCCCCTGGGGATCAGTTCTCCTGGTTTTGGCCCACCGGCAGTCGGCCCCAAAACAGAGGTAGAAGAGTAAGGGAAAGGAGCTGGCTTAATGGCCAAAGGATACCTGGCGCTGGTACTGCACGCCCATTTACCTTTTGTACGCCATCCCGAACACGAGCATTTTTTGGAAGAAAGGTGGCTTTATGAAGCCGTCACCGAAACCTACATTCCCCTTTTGCATGTGTTTGAACGTCTGGTGGCCGACGGAATACCTTTTCGCCTGACCGTTTCCCTGTCGCCACCCCTGGTTTCCATGCTTACCGATCCTCTGTTGCAGGATCGCTATTCCCGTCATTTAGAGCGATTAATGGAACTGACAGATAAGGAAGTGGAGCGTACCAGGCACAGCCCCTTCCACGAGACGGCCCTGATGTACCAGAACCTGTTCCGGGAGATTGCCCATACCTACCATCATACCTATAGCCGCAATCTGATACAGGGTTTTAAATGCTTTCAGGATTTGGGTTGCCTGGAGATTATCTCCTGTGCGGCCACCCACGGCTACCTGCCCTTGCTCATGGTTAACCCCGAGGCGGTGCGGGCACAAATTGCCGTGGCTGTAGACCTGCACCGCCGGCATTTTGGGGTTCCGCCCCGGGGACTCTGGCTACCGGAATGTGCCTACGGGCCGGGCATTGATCAGATTCTGAAGGAATTCGGAATTCGTTATTTCTTTACCGATACCCACGGGGTCATATTTGCCTCCCACCGGCCCCGTTACGGGGTGTTTGCCCCTATTTACTGTCCTTCGGGGGTGGCCGTTTTTGGCCGGGATGTGGAATCATCAAAGCAGGTATGGAGTGCTCAGGAGGGTTATCCCGGTGATTTTGACTACCGGGAATTTTACCGGGATATCGGTTTCGATCTGGATTATGATTACATCACGCCTTATATTCACCCTGATGGCATCCGGGTGTACACCGGGATTAAATATTACCGCATTACCGGGCGGACAAACCACAAGGAGCCCTATGTACCGGCCTGGGCCCGGGAAAAGGCGGCCATCCATGCGGGAAACTTTATGTTTAACCGGGAACTGCAGATAAAGTACCTCTGCCGGCACATGGACCGGCCACCGATTATCGTCGCTCCCTATGATGCGGAACTTTTTGGTCACTGGTGGTTTGAAGGTCCCCTGTGGCTGGAATTTCTCATCCGTAAAATACATTTTGATCAGAATACAGTGGAACTGGTTACTCCCAGCGATTACTTGCAACGCTTTCCCTGTAACCAGGTGGCCAAACCCTGCCCCTCCAGCTGGGGCAATAAAGGATATAATGAAGTCTGGCTTTGCCAGGCCAACGATTGGATTTACCGCCACCTTCACCTGGCCGCCTCCAGGATGGTTGAACTGGCCAATACCCATACCGAAGCGCAGGGGCTCTTACGCCGGGCCCTGAACCAGGCGGCCCGGGAGTTGCTCCTGGCCCAGAGCAGTGACTGGGCTTTCATCATGAGCACCGGTACGATGGTGGATTATGCGATAAGGCGTACCAAAAGCCATTTGTTAAATTTCCTGCGTCTTTACGATGAAATAAAAGGGCGGCGCATTGACGAGGACTGGTTGACCTGGCTGGAAGGAACCAACAACATTTTCCCGGATATCGATTACTCCTGGTACCGGTCCAGGGAAAAAGAGCTGGTGGCGGCCGGGTAAAAAAGCTCCCTCATGGGGAGCTTTTTTCAACCGGTAGCTTCGGCAGAACCTGCAATCTGGCTTACTTTATCAATATAAAAATCACTCAAGGACCGGGCGATTTCCATGGATGCCCCTTCGGTAAATACCCGGCAAACCGGTTCGTCGGGATCAGGCAGGACCAGTGCCCATCCCTGGGGGTGAAAAACCTTGACACCATCCAGCAACTCCAGCTGTGCGGTGGGGGGGTCTTCAATCAACCGCCGGATCACCCGGCCTTTAGCCTCCCAGGGCACGGGCACCTCCTTCTGGTCCATAAAAAAGGTGGGTATTTCATCTACCAGCTCACCGAGGGCAAGTCCGTTTTTGGCGGCAAACTCCAGGATGCGGGTAAGCGCCCCCAGGGCATCAAAATTGAGCAGGAACTGGAATTCATCCTGTTCCAGCACTTTTTCTACAAAGTCCTGGACGGCAGTCTTGGTGCGTATCACCCGTCCCCGGTATTTTTCGGCCAGGGCATCAATGGCCCGCGGGGCTGTGACCGGGACCACCACCGGTCCTCCCCGGGCACGGAGGATAATGAGCGCAATCAGGGCGGTAAGCAGGTTGTCCTGGATTACCCGCCCCCGCTCATCCACCAGCACCAGCCGGTCGCCGCTGGCATCCAGAAGCGCCCCGGCCGAAGCACCCGTTTCCCGCACCCGCCGGCCCAAGAAGGACAGCACTTCCTGGTAACTCTTCCAGGTGGTAGAATGGGTACCCACCGGCAGGTCCAGGTTTTCCACTGTAATGCCCAATCTTCCGGTCAGGTGTTCCAGAAAGGAACCCAAATTATCCCGGTCGCAGGCTACTACCAGCCGGAAACGCGATTCCTCCAGCACTGCCGGGTCGAGATCCCGCATCAGGGCCTCGATATAACTTTCGGAAACGGCGGGAACAAACTCCGGAGCAAGGATGGCCTGCGGTTCAGCCCGGTGAAAGTCTTCCCGCATGAGCAGGTTCTCCACTTTTCGCTCGACGTTGCGGGAAATGTTTCCGCCCTTGCCGTTGATAAAAATCATAGTTACATGGTCGGAGCGGCGGGGAGATATCCGTACATGTACCCCTCCGGCCAGCGCCAGTTGGCGCACGGCAAAACGCTGCATGGGGGTAATACCGGTGCCCAGGTCCATCACCTGTGCGCCGGCCGACTGTAACCCGCAGGTCAGGGCGCTTTTAATCATCCGGGAAGCCGGATAGGCATCACTGCTTACAGCCAGGTGCACCCCCCGGCTGCCCAAGGCCGAGGCAAAGGCCGCTCCCACCCGGCAGGCAAATTCCGGAGTCAGCTCCACATTTACCAGGCCGCTGATACCTTCAAGCCCGAAAATTTTCTTCGGGCACCGGGTACCCCAGACCAGGCTGTTTTGGACAATCGTACCACTTTCTACCAGCTTATAGGGCCATAACTTAACGTCGGGCTTAATCATACTGCGTTCCTGAATTACCGAGTCACTGCCAATGACGGCCCCTTCATAGACTGCCGCGTGGGCCTGTACCTGCACGCGGCTGGCCAGTATCGCTCCCCTTAAGGCCGCCCCCGGTCCTATATAAACATTGTTCCACAATACGCTGCGCTTGATTGAGGCCTGTTCCTGGATTAAGCAATTTTCTCCGAGAACGCTGAAAGATACAATCTCTGCACCGGGGCCGATGTAACACCCGTCTCCAATCAGGACCGGACCGGTAATACGGGCGCCGGTACTGATATCCACCCCGTCACCCACCCAAACTCCCGGTTCGATTTCCCGGCCGGGGATAGTAATTTTCACCCGGCCCGACAGAACGTCCTGATGGGCCTGCAGGTATTGCTGTAAATTGCCAATGTCGCACCAGTAGCCCGGGAGTACTACCCCGAACAATGGTTTCTTTTCCCGCAACAGCAAGGGAAAGAGGTCCTTGCTGAAATCGAACATGCGTCCGGGTTCGATATATTCCAGGACCTCCGGTTCCAGCACGTAAATGCCGGTGTTTACCGTATCGCTGAAAACCTCGCCCCAGGCGGGTTTTTCCAGGAATTGGGTTATAAGCCCATCGGGTCTGGTGATAACCACACCGTACTCCAGGGGACAGCTCACCCGGGTAAGCACCAGGGTGGCCATGGCTCCCCGCCGGCGGTGAAATTCAACGGCCCGGGAAAGATCTAAATCGGTGAGGGCGTCCCCACTGATCACCAGGAAGGTTTCATCCAGAAACTCCCGGGCGTTTTTGACGCTGCCGGCGGTGCCCAGGGGTGTTTCTTCAACAAAATACTGTATATTAATCCCGTACCGGGCGCCATTTCCGAAATGATCCCGGATGGCCTCGGGCATATATTGCAGGGTCACCCCCACATCGGTGAAACCATGGGCTTTCAGCAGTTCCACAATGTGCGACATCATCGGCCGGTTGGCTACCGGCACCATGGGCTTGGGGCGGTTGCAGGTGAGGGGGCGCAGGCGGGAACCCTCTCCCCCGGCCATTATGATTGCTTTCATCAAATCCCTCCTGTTCTGTGTTCATAAAAGCCAGTGTTAGGCCCGGGCAAAGATTTTGGTCATGCGGGTGAATAGACCGTTCGTGCGGGTGTACGGGCCGTACCACGGAACGTGGCGGTACTCATTCCACACCTGCCGGTAAACCCTTCTGGTGGCGAGGGCGATATCCCGCCAGTTGAATTTTTCCTGCACCTTGCGAAAAGCCCGCTGGCGCAGGTTCTGGGCCAGCCGGCGGTCCTGTAACAGCCAGACGATCATATCGGCCAGCGAACAGCTGTTGCCGGGGTAAAACTTTAACCCGTCCACTCCATGTTCCACAATTTCGCTTAAGCCGCCGGTATCGGCCACCACCACCGGAGTCCGGGCGGCCATACCTTCCAGGGCTACAATACCGAACGGTTCGTACAGGCTGGGAAACACAGCTACATCGGCCCAGCTGTACAGGGTGTTCCGTACCTCATCATCTATATACCCGGTAAAATAAACCCGCTGGGCAATGCCCAGGCTGGCGGCCTGACGGTGCAGTTCTTCCGCATAAGGGCCTCTACCGGCAATAATAAATTTGGTCTGGGGGTGCCGGGCTAGAATCTGCGGGGCGGCGTCTAAAAGTACCTGTACGCCCTTTTCCCGCACCAGCCGTCCCACATAAAAAACGATCCGCTCGTCGGGAGCAGCATACTGGTCCCTGGTTACCCGTATGGTACGCGTGGCAAAATTAGCGGGGTTTACTCCGTTTACTATGACTTCAATCTTATCCTCCGGCAGTTGAAACACGTGACGTACCTCATTTTTCATGTACTGGCTGCAGCAGATCACTTTCCAGGCTTCGTAAGTTAGCCACCATTCAACATCACTTATGTGTCGCTGTATATCATTATGTAAACCACAGTTACGGCCGTACTCGGTGGCATGAATGGTCGCCACAAGGGGCAGGCGCCAGGCATGTTTTAAAGCCCGGGCCGCATAGGCCACCAGCCAGTCATGGGCATGGATTACATGCACCCCCCCCAGTTCGGTGAAGAGCGGGATGGCCCGTTCCAGCATGGCTATGTTCAGCTGGGCGACCCAGGTCACAAACTGGGGGGCGGATATCTGATAGGTGTGAAAGCGATGAACGTGTACGCCGTTTACTTGCTCGTAGTCGGGAATACCGGGTGCACCGCAGGTGAGCACATGCACCTCCTCTCCAATACCCACCAGGGCCGTAGAAAGGTCATAAACGTGCTGGGCCAGTCCCCCTACGGATTTAGGCGGGTATTCCCATGAAAGCATCAGGATGCGCAAAAGGTTTTCCCTCCCTGTACCATTTTTACCCCAGGACCTAAAGTGAAATCCCTACCGGGCCCTGGCGGTAGGGATTTAAAAAGCAAATTGCGAGCTGTTGCTGAAAGCCAGTGGTGACCATTAACCTTCCCTCTAAACTTAAATCCGGCGCTGGCCGTTATGAATTTCGAAACTCCAGTTGAGCCCGTTATTGTTATCCCAGTTATAGGCGCTGTCCCGGAAACAGAAATTAAATCGGCTTTCATCGGGCATTTCCAGTGTCTTCACCCAACCCCACCCCGTACGGGACATCCGCAGATCCTGGACGTTACGCCAGTTTCGGGGATCGCCAAATCCCATATGCAGGTAAATCTGTTCGGCACCGCTTTTGGCCAGCAGCCCGTTGTAAAATACGGTGATTTCATCATAGGCTGTAATTGGGGTGGGATCTACCACAACTCCACCGGGGAAGTCGGCATCGTGCATGGCTTTCAGCCTTCCCTCACCTTCCCCGAAATTGCTCGGATGCGCCAAATAACATCACCTCCTGGCTGTAACGGTGAGCAAAATCAGACCACAGGCTTATTATTATGCCCGCGGGCTTTTTTTATGCACACAACTTTCAGGCTCTTCTGCAGGTACTGACGCCCATCTCCGGCGGAGGCCAGCAAAGGAAATAAAAAAGCCCGCCAGGGGCCAGTGTTTCCGGCTCCGGCGGGTTTTTTTCAGCTTTCAGCTTCCTTAAATGTCTTAAAGTGCAGGACCCAGCATTTCAAGCCTGCATTTTACTTATAATCGCATCGGCCATTTCACTGGTTCCGGCATTGCCACCCAGGTCGTAGGTCAGGGCCTCACCCTCCCGCAGTACGGCCAGCACGGCCTCGTATATGCGGTTGGCTGCCTCATCTTCGCCCAGGTGCTGCAGCATCATTACGCCGGACAGAATCATGGCCAGGGGGTTAATGCGGTTCTTGCCGGCATGTTTGGGGGCACTGCCGTGAACCGGCTCAAAAACCGCCGCCTCATCGCCGATGTTTGCTCCCGGGGCCACACCAAGGCCGCCCACCAGACCGGCACAGAGGTCGCTGACGATATCACCGTACAGGTTGGGCAGCACCAGTACATCATAGTTTTCCGGGGCCTGTACCAGCTTCATGCACATGGCATCGACGATCATATCTTCAAAAGCAATATCCGGGTATTCTTGAGCCACCTGACGGGCACACTCCAGAAACAGGCCATCGGTGAGTTTCATGATATTGGCCTTATGTACGGCGGTGACTTTTTTGCGCCCCTGTTTCCTGGCCAGCTCGAAGGCAAAGCGTGCAATGCGCTCCGAAGCCTGGCGGGTAATGATTTTGATGCTTTCGGCCGCATCCGGGCCCACCCGGTGTTCAATGCCCGCATAAAGGTCTTCCGTATTTTCCCTTACCACCACCAGGTCCACGTTCTGGTATCGGGTGGCTATTCCCGGCAGGGTGCGGGCCGGGCGCACATTGGCGTAAAGGTTTAATTCCTGGCGCAGGGTAACGTTTACGCTGCGAAAGCCCCCTCCCACCGGGGTGGTGATGGGCCCCTTTAAGGCCACCCGGTTCCGGCGGATGGATTCCAGTACATGTTCGGGTAGAGGAGTGCCGTACCTGGGGATCAGAGCTTCCCCGGCTTCTACCACTTCCCATTCAATGTTTGCACCGCTGGCATCGATAACCCGGCGGGCGGCCTGGGCAATCTCCGGGCCTACGCCGTCACCGGGGATCAGGGTTATTTTATGTGCCACCGCTTAATTCCTCCTAGTGCTTACCTAATCGAAATTAAATCCGCCGTATTTGCGGAAGTGGGCAACCAGACCGCCGTCGTTGAGAATCTTAATCATCACTGGCGGAAGGGGTTTGGCCTGAATGGTAATCCCTTTAGTTTTGTTGGTAATTACCCCGGCACTTAAGTCCACCACCAGCTCGTCCCCCGGGTCAATCTGGTCGGTGTCACACTCCACTACCGGCAGTCCCGTATTGATGGCGTTGCGGTAAAAAATGCGGGCAAAGGATTTGGCCAGCACGGCGGAGATACGGGCGTACTTGATGGCCAGGGGAGCCTGTTCCCGGGATGAGCCGCAACCGAAATTACGGCCGGCCACGATAAAATCGCCCGCGTTGATCTTCTGGTAAAAGTCAGGGTCCAGGTCCTCCATAACATGTTTGGCCAGTTCCTGCATGTCCAGGGTTTTAAATTTATATTTGCCCGAAATGATGTAGTCGGTATTTACGTCATCGCCGAATTTATGGGCTTTTCCCTGTAAAAGCATCCCGTCACCTACTTTATATTCAGTTTAACCCAAAAACTCCCGCGGGTCGGTGATCCGTCCGGTCAGGGCCGAAGCAGCCACCGTGGCCGGGGAAGCCAGGTAGATGAAGGCTTTGCTGTTGCCCATGCGGCCTTTAAAGTTCCGGTTGGCGGTGGAAATTACATTTTCCCCGTCGGAAGGCACGCCATTATGGGTGCCCACGCAGGGCCCGCAGCCGGGGGTGACTACAGCGGCACCGCTTTCCACCAGAGTCTGGATAATCCCCTCCTGCATGGCCTGCAGGTAAATGCGTCTGGAAGCGGGCGCCACTACCAGGCGCACGTCCCGGTGGATGTGCCTGCCGGCCAGGATTTGGGCGGCAATACGCAAATCCTCCAGCCGCCCGTTGGTGCAGGTACCGATCACCGCCTGCTGGATGGGAGTGCCGGCCACCTCTGACACCGGGCAGACATTATCCACCCGGTGGGGCCGGGCCACCTGGGGCTCTAGATTGGAAACATCGTACTCCTTGATACGGGCGTATCGGGCATCCGGATCCGGGCTTACGGGGGTGAACTGCCGGCGGGTGAACCGGGCCAGCCAGGCAAAGGTTTTTTCGTCGGCTTCCATCAAACCGGCCTTGGCGCCCATTTCAATGGCCATATTGGCAATGGTGAATCGGCCGTCCATGGACAGGCTGGCAATGGCTTCACCGGTGTATTCCGCCGCCATATAGGTGGCACCGTCGGCCGTAACATCACCGATGAGATACAGGATGAGGTCTTTGGCATAAACCCCCCGGGGCAGAGTGCCGTGACAGACAAACTTGAAGGTTTCAGGTACCTTAAACCACATCTGACCCGAAATCAGCGCCCCGGCCAGATCGGTGGAACCCACGCCTGTAGAAAAGGCATTGAGCGCTCCGTAAGTGCAGGTATGGGAGTCAGCGCCGATAACCAGGGATCCGGGACCCACCCGCCCGCTTTCCGGCACCACCTGGTGACAGACACCTTCCCCGATATCGTAAAGATGAATGCCTTTTTCCCGGGCAAACCGGCGCATCAGCTGGTGCAAAGCCGATACCCCTTCATTGGGGCTCGGGGCGCTGTGATCGATGACAAAGGCAACCCGGTCCGGATCAAAAACTCGCGATCCTCCCATCTCCTCGAAGGCCCGGATGGCCAGAGGAGAGGTCCCGTCCTGACCCATGATGAAATCCACCCGGGCCACCACAATGTCGCCGGCATAGGCCTCCTGGCCGCTGTGACTGGAAAGGATTTTTTCAATAATGGTCTGACCCAAGGCATAATCCCTACTTTCCAAAATAGTCTTCGTAAATGTACATGAGCTCCTTATCGAAGAGCGGCCGCTTTAAGGCTACACAGTAAGAACGTACCTTGGCCAGCAACTCCTGGGCCCGGAATTCACTCAGGTGGATCCCATATTCGGCAAACTTGGCCTTCAGGGCAGCGGTACCGGAGTGTTTACCGATCACGATTTGACGCTCCAGCCCTACCTCTTCCGGATGGAAGGCCTCGTAGGTCTTCGGGTTCTTCAGGGCGCCGTCGGCATGGATACCCGACTCATGGGCAAACATATTGGAGCCTACAATGGCCTTCCAGGCGGGCAGCTCCCGTCCGGAGGCCCGGGACACATATTCGGCTATTTCCCGGAACATTTCAGTTTTAAATCCCAAATCAATGCCCATCAGGTGTTTCAGGGCCATGACCACTTCCTCCAGGGCGGCGTTTCCTGCCCGCTCACCCAGGCCAATAACGGTGACGCCCACATGGGTTGCACCGGCCTTCACACCGGCCAGGGCGTTGGCTGTGGCCATGCCGAAGTCGTTATGGGTATGCATCTCAATGTCTATATCCACATTTTTAAGTATGGTCTGGATGCGTTCGTAGGTGGTGAAGGGATCTAAAATTCCCACGGTATCGCAGTAGCGCAAACGGTCGGCACCCGCCTCTTTGGCGGCCCTGGCAAACCGGATCAGGAAATCCATATCGCTCCGGGAGGCATCCTCGGCGTTTACCGAAATGTACAATCCTTCCTTCTTGGCAAACTCCACCGCCTTGACCATCTGCTCCAGCACCCATTCCCGGCTGGTCTGCAACTTGTACTTAATGTGGATGTCCGAGGTAGAAATAGAAATGGCCACGGCATCTACCCCGCAGGCCAGGGAGGCTTCGATATCTTTGATTACCGGGCGGTTCCAGCCCATAATGCTGGCTTTAAGGCCGGCCCTGCAGATTTCCTTGATGGCTTCCATCTCATCGCCGCCCATTACGGGGATGCCTGCTTCGATTTGGTGCACGCCAATTTCATCTAAAAATTTGGCTATGCGTACCTTTTCCCGGTTGGCAAAAACCACTCCTGCCGTCTGCTCACCATCCCGCAGGGTGGTATCCACAATAATAATTTTCTTCTGCTCCATTTTCCCGGTCTCATTTTCAGTCAATTTTTCACTCATTTTTTCACCCCTTGCTGCATCCTTTTTCCGGAGGTCCGTAGCAAATTGCGACACAAAATTATACAGCATTAATAATACCATGAAATTGGCTAACTGAAAAGCATTATTTCACCTGTGTAAAAGCCCGGGAGGGTGCTCCTCCCGACGGCCATTCTTGGGCACCCAGCGGTCAAAATCCGGCTGCGGGTAGAAAATCCGCCGGCAGTTGGGGGACTTTTTGCTTTCTTTGAGCGAAAGCGAAACCATTAAGTTGGTGGTTTTGTCTGTTGCCGGAAAATTTATGTTCTTACATGGTTAAATAAAATACAATAAAAATGGCGGAGGGAATGCCCCGGGGAGGGATGCTATGGCGAAACACCCCATATTTAAAGGGCAGCAGTAGTAAAGTGGGGGTATTTAACCAAATTTAACCGGAGGTGTATCCCATGAGTCAACCCAATCAGCCCAGTTTGGCCCGGGCCTGGTCGGTAACTTTTGCCGGCATGGGTATAAATCTGGCCCTGGGAGTGTTATACACGTGGAGTGTTTTTGCCGCGGCCCTCATTGATAAGTTGCATTGGACTAAAACCCAGTCCCAGTTTCCCTATACCCTGGCCTGTGTGGTGTTTGCCCTGGTTATGGTTCCGGCGGGCCGCCTGGTCGATAGGTTTGGCCCCCGGTTAGTGGCTACCATTGGCGGCATCCTGGCCGGTACGGGTATGATTATTTCGGGAGTTACTCAGTCGCTGGTGGGCATTACTATTGGTTTTGGACTGATCGTTGGTGCGGCCATGGGGTTTGGTTATGCCGCCCCCACACCGGCAGCGGTAAAATGGTTCCAGCCCCATAAAAAAGGACAAATTGCCGGACTGGTGGTGGCCGGTTTTGGCCTGGCCTCTGTATATACAGCCCCGATGACGAAATATTTCGTGGCCAACTACGGTATTTCCAAAACTTTTATTTACGAAGGAATTATTTTCTTAACTGCTATTGTTATTCTGGCCCAGGTACTGGCCTTCCCGCCGCCGGGTTATGTCCCTTACGGAGGACCACCTCCTGCCACCAGGGCGGCGACGGCAGCCAGCTCCAAGCGGGACTTCAGTCCCCGCGAGATGGTGGCCACACCCCAGTTCTACCTGCTCTGGTTGATGTTCTGCTTCGCTGCTTCGGCAGGCCTTCTGGTTATCGGCCACCTGGCCAAGATTGCCCAGATCCAGGGAGGCATCAACTGGGGCTTCGTGTTTGTAGCCGTGCTGGCCGTGGCCAATGCCGGCGGGCGCATACTGGCCGGCTGGTTGAGTGACCGGTTGGGCCGGACCAACACCATGCTTTTGGTGTTTGCCATTCAGGCGGCCAACATGCTGCTCTTTGCCTCCTACAAGACTCCGGCAACCCTGTTGATCGGTTCTATTCTCACCGGAATAGCTTATGGGGCCAACCTATCCCTATTCCCCTCGGCTACCTACGACTTCTTCGGGTTAAAAAATGCCGGTATTAACTACGGCCTGGTCTTTACCGCCTGGGGTGCCGGTGCCCTCATCGGGCCAATCATTGCGGGGCGGGCGGCGGACCTCACCGGTGGTTACAATGCCAGTTACCTGATCTCCGCCGCCCTGCTGGTGGTGGCCGCCATCCTCAGCTTCGTCACCAAGCCACCCACGAAACCGGTATCGGACGGGCAGGTAGTAAAAGTCTAAATTGGGGCGGGTTTTCACCCGCCCCTTGCCATCAGAAAGGAATTTTCCAGCACCGTCGTTGATGATAGTTCGGGCCTCTTCTAACGTAGTGGCGGCAAAAAGCTCCTCCAGGACATAATCCAGTTCTTCCAGGCTGGTTATCTCCTGGACTTTTTATTGCAAATCGGCCGATTTCTATAATTTTTAAAATAATGTTCATGATTATCCTTCATTCCATTATTAAATAATCTTTAGGCACTGTTGCAAAATCAGAAACGAAACGGGTGGCGGTCGTTCCGTAAGGAGCGACATTTCGGAGGACCGGATATGAAACACGCCCAGCACTCACAAGAGCCTATAACCTTCATAGGCCGTTAACTTGGATCTGAGCTTTAACTACCTGTCAAGTAAGTTGCGTCCGGTGAGTGCTGGGCAGAGGTTAGCGAACCGGCAGCACGAATCACGCTGGTAACAGTATTGATAGAATGATTAAGCTACTTATGTGCTGTAACTACCCCATGAGGAAAAAAGACTTTCGACGCATATGCAGCGCTGTCAGGTTCGCTCCGGGGCAAGTATGGCAGCGGCATCGGTAGACTTCAAAAAAATCTAACTGGTTCAGTTGCCGCTGCAGAGCAGTACGTGTGTATTTTCCGGAAACTTCTTTTGCGTCCGGCCCGTAGCACGTAGCGACGGGGGATGACCGCCGTCCAGAGTTATACGACAACATCTATCATTCATCCTGCTGATTGTTCGCAGTACATTGGGATAATAAATAGTCGCACAGTGCCACATGGAAACCTTGATCTCTTAAACTTTTGATCAACATAAGTGGCACTTCATCGCTCATAGCACCCAGAATTTTGGCAAGAGCCCCATTTACATCTTTGTATTTGAGAGGTTCGTTGGAAAACAAAAAATCTGTAGGATAATCTTTAATCTTTCTAAAGCGCTCTTGTATTTTTTTACCATTAAATTTATCTGATAGTAATATGAAAAGTAAACCAATTTTATCTTGCTTTTCGGGGGATATTTGATAAGACACAATAAAATCATAATATGGGTATTTGGGATTTGTGACTTTGCATACAGATAGGCGTAAAATATAATCTGAGAGCTCGTTTATTTTATTTTGCATTTCGTCGATCTTTTTCTGCTGCTGAAAAATAATCTTTTGTAACTCTTCTAGTTCATACCCCAAGTAATTTCCCTCCTATTATTCGACGATTTATTTAGAACAACATTTCCCTTTAATCTTAATATCCATCACGTCAAGCTAAGTTAAATTAGCAGAATAAGAGGAATATATATTCCTTTTATTCTGCTAATTTAATCCTTTAAAGCAACAAAAAGTCTACCGCAGTTGCAATAGAATAGCATCAGCTATAGGCAGTGTATAGCATCCAGGTACATACTGGATCACTTATGTGGTCAAAATTTTTTCGGTGGGCGCAAAACGGTGGATATCTACGTCAGCAGGTTGAGAGCACGACTGGCAGATGAACCGGGTAAGCCCCGTCTGATTAAAACTGTACGGGGTACAGGTTACATTTTTAAGATCTCCGCCGGGAATTCCCCTGATTTCAATCGGGGGATGAAAGGCGGAAATTATTGTATTACCCACGTCTGACTGCTCCCTTTCTGAATAATTGTCAGCGTTTCGGGTTTATAAAAACTGAAGTTCGTCTTGTAACCTTCCCGCTTCTTGACAAAATCGACCCTCACCGTGCAGTCGCTCATGAGCGAGGTGACGATTCCTATGTCGCCTTTTTGCGTTTTTACCAGGTCGTAGCGTTCAATTACCCTGCTCCGCTCCGGCCAGGGATATGGGTATCTCCATTCCCTGATGCGCTGGTTCTTTACCAGAATAGGACCGGATTCGGTCAGAAGAATGGCCCGGTTCACAGTGAAAATTTCGTTGAGGCGTTTTTTGCCGGGAAGCAATTCGTAGTTGAATTTGCCCTCCGCTTTCAGCTTCCTGTAATATTTGTTCCGCACGTGCCGCCGGTAACTGCGGTTCTTCCTGTTGGTTCCGTGATCGTGATCGTCTACTGCCATGCGTGACCGGTCCACGTGCGGCTGTCGATCAGCCTGACCCCTGTAAGCCGCCACGCCAGGGTTGGTGTCGAAAAGTTTCCTCCCACCGTGCCGGGCGTGAAGCTTAATCTTATAGACAGTCGAATGGTCAACTAACTTCTTCTCCGGGTTACACCCTAATACCACAGCGTCATCTCCGTGGGATTTAGGAAGGCCGAACCTTTCCCGGAGTTCCTTCGTCTCGTAACCGTATCTGATAGTCACCGGGACGCCCAACTTCTTGAGTTCCCTCTCCAGAAGGTACCGCCCGTGCATGACTCTGCCCGCGGCCCTTACACTTGGGTACTTCTCCAAATCGAAGGCTAAAGCCAGCTCGCCGGTAGCTACCGAAGTGTGGCATTTCTCGCATAACGTTCCCTGGATGTCGTACCGCTTGCTGCCGCCGTGCTTGCGCTGTACAAAGTGGTGAATGTGGGCGCTCCCTTCCGTGACAAGAGCACCGCAGTAAAGACACCGGTATCCGTCCTTCTTGAGTATTGCCAGGCGACGCTTCTGGTCTCGGGAACCCGCTTCGATACCGTAGGACAGGCCTCGCTGATAATCCTTACCCCTGACAGTTGGGTTAATCTTCCTCACGATGTCCAGTTTGATCGGCTCCAGAACGATTTCGGTTACCGGGTACATCTTCATCAGACGCTTTACTGCGTTGATTTTAGCTTCCACGTCGGCCCTGATGCTGACCGGGTACTCCTGTTTCCTCTTGCGGTGCCGGATCTTGATTTCACCCTCGCGGCCGCGCTTTTTATTGCGGCGGTTGCGCCTCTGCCCACGGCAGGCCCTGCGGTTCTTCAAATTGTCGCTGATCTCTTCCCCGCGGGTCTTCATCTCGGCCTTGCAGAGAACCAGGTTGTGAGTTCTGTTTTCCTGCACCACACCCAGGCCGCAGGTCTTCCCATCGTCCAGTATAACCCTGGTGGGAAGAAAAACGGGATTTTTCACCTGGTACGTTAATTTGATTGTGAAGGGATACGTGGCAACTACCTTCGCCCTGCCTTTCTTGAGCAGTATCCTGGTCCGGGCCGGATGGCAGGGCGATAATGGTGTACCGTCCTTGTTTTGAACCAGAACCATCATGGCATAAAGCCTCCCCATCATGAGGATTACTCTGCCTCACGGCAGGTTGCCGGCGAGTTACCCCGCCTGCCCCGTGCACCTCCACCTGAAAACGGTCGGCGTCCAGCTGTATATTAACTGCGTTCGGAAGCACGAGCGCGGAGACCGCGAACCGGCTGGGACTAACACCACCCTTGTAGGTCATCCGCACCTCTCAGGCTTCATCGGGAGCGTGTCAACACCGCCGGATTGTCACCCGAAGGCAACACCGGCTCATACGGTTCTTTGCCGCATGTCCCCTACTTCAGTAGGGGGTAGTTGACTTTTGACCCGGAATAACCTGTCTGCCGGGATCCTGGAATCGCCGGATTTTACTCCTGCAAGAGCTATCTGTGTAGATGGCGGAGGTTTGAGAGGAGGGAGCTGGCCGCCCCCTCCTACTCGATTGCCCGATTTTATTAGCTGGAATGGAGCTTTTCCTTGAGCAGGCGGTTGACCAGCTCCGGGTTGGCTTTGCCCCGGGTGGCCTTCATTACCTGGCCCACCAGGAAGCCGAAGGCCCTGTCCTTTCCTTTCAGATAGTCCTCCACCACCTTGGCGTTGCCGGCCAGCACTTCCTCCACTACGGCGGCAATGGCCCCCTCATCGGTAATCTGTACGAGCCCCTTTTCCTGCACAATCTGTTCCGGATCCTTGCCGGTGGCAAACATCTCTTCGAAGACCGTTTTGGCAATCTTTCCGCTGATGGTGCCCCTGTCCATCAGCTTGAGCATGTCGGTCAGCTGCCGGGGCGATACCTTGCACCGGGTAATGTCCATGTTATGGGCATTCAACAGGCGCGAGAGGTCCCCCATCATCCAGTTGCTGACCGCCTTGGCGTTGGGATAAAGGGCTACACACTCCTCAAAGTAATCGGCCATTTCCTTGGTGGCAGTGAGCACGGTGGCGTCGTAAGCCGGGAGATCGTAGTGCTTGATGTAGCGGTTGCGCCGTTCGTCAGGAAGCTCTGGGAGTGTGGCCCGGATTTCCTCCACCCACTGCCGGTCAATCACCAGGGGTACCAGGTCCGGCTCGGGGAAGTAGCGGTAATCGTGGGCTTCCTCCTTGCTGCGCATGGGCAGGGTTATCCCTTTGTTTTCATCCCAGGTGCGGGTCTCCTGGACGATGCGGCCGCCTTCCTGGAGCACGGCAATTTGCCGTTCTACTTCGTAGGCCAGGGCCCGCTGCAGCGCTTTAAAGGAGTTCATGTTTTTAATTTCCGTTTTCGTGCCGAATTCCCGGCTCCCCCTGGGGCGTACGGAAACGTTGGCATCGCAGCGTAAAGATCCTTCCTCCATTTTGCAGTCGGAAACTCCGGTGTACTGGATGATGGCCTTCAATTTTTCCAGGTAAGCCCGGGCCTCCTCGGGGGAACGCATATCCGGCTCGGAGACAATTTCAATGAGCGGTACCCCGGTGCGGTTGTAGTCTACCAGGGAATAGGGGGAGGTGGCAATGGTGCCCTGGTGGATCAGCTTGCCCGCATCCTCCTCCATGTGTATGCGGGTGATCCCGATGCGCTTGGTTTGCCCGTTCACTTCAATGTTCAGGTAGCCGTTTCTGGCCAGCGGCAGGTCATACTGGGATATCTGGTAATTCTTGGGCAGGTCCGGGTAATAGTAGTTTTTGCGGTCGAACTTGGAGTATTCAGCAATTTCGCAGTTCAGGGCCAGAGCCGCCCGGATGGCGTATTCCAGCACCTTTTTATTTAAAACCGGCAGCACTCCCGGCAGCCCCAGGCAAACGGGGCAAACATGGGTATTGGGGTCCCCCCCGAATTCCGTGGTGGACGGGCAAAAGATCTTGCTTTTAGTTTTTAATTCCACATGCACTTCCAGGCCGATGATGGTTTCGTAATCAGTCAAAGCTTGCTTCCCTCCCTATAAAGACGGCCGGCGCCGGTGATAATCCGTGTGTTGCTCAAAGGTGTAGGCCACCCGCAGGAGGGTGCCCTCGCCAAAGGGCCTGCCAATTAACTGCAAGCCTACGGGTAAGCCGTCCACAAACCCCGCCGGGATGGATATTCCGGGTATGCCGGCCAGGTTTACCGCCAGGGTGCAGATGTCGGACATGTACATCTGAAGGGGGTCGCCGGTCTTCTCTCCCCGCTTGAAGGCCGGGGACGGGGCGGTAGGAGCCAGGAGCACATCAAATTTTTCGAAGGCCCGGTCAAAATCCTGCTTGATTAAGGTGCGTACTTTCAAGGCCTTTAAATAATAGGCGTCGTAGTAGCCCGCGGACAGGGCGTACGTACCCAGCATAATGCGCCGTTTTACTTCCGGGCCGAAGCCCTGGCTGCGTGTCTTCATGAACATGTCCACCACATCCCGGGCATCCTCCGCCCGGTAGCCGTAACGGACGCCGTCATAGCGGGCCAGGTTGGAGCTGGCTTCTGCCGGGGCAATTAAATAATAAGTGGGCAGGGCGTAACGGCTGTGGGGCAGAGTGGTCTCCTCGATTTCCGCCCCCAGGGAGGCCAGCAGCTCGATGGCCTGTCCAATGATTTCTTTTACGGCGGGGTCAATCCCCTCCCCCATGTATTCCCTGGGTACGCCGATCTTCAGGCCCTTCACATCATCCCTCAAGCAGGATGTGAAGTCGGGGATGTCCCGGGGTGCCGAGGTGGAATCCAGGGGATCGTGCCCGCAGATGGCGTTTAACATGAGGGCACAGTCGGTAACATCCCGGGTAAAGGGCCCGATTTGATCCAGGGAAGAGGCAAAGGCCACCAGCCCGTAGCGGGAAACGGCCCCGTAGGTGGGTTTTAATCCCACCACCCCGCAAAATGCCGCCGGCTGGCGGATGGAGCCACCCGTATCGGAACCCAGGGCGGTAATGGCTTCCCCTGCCGCCACCGCCGCGGCGGAGCCGCCGCTTGACCCGCCGGGTACCCTCTCCAGATCCCAGGGGTTGGCGGTCACAAAAAAGCCCGAGTTTTCCGTGGAAGAACCCATGGCAAACTCGTCCATGTTTGTCTTGCCCACCATTACCGTGCCGGCGGCCTCCAGCTTTTCCACCACCGTGGCGTTGTAGGGGGGCACAAAGTTGTAGAGAATTTTCGAGGAGCAGGTGGTGCGTACACCGCGGGTGCACATGTTGTCCTTGATGGCCACCGGGATGCCGGCCAGGGGCGGGACTTCTTCCCCGGCGGCAATTTTACGGTCGATCTCCCGTGCCCGGGCAAAGGCCCTGTCCCTGGTCAGGGTGACATAGGCTTTGATTTTGTCCTCTACGGCATCAATGCGGTCAAAGACGGCGCGGCAAATTTCTTCGGCGCTGATTTCCTTTTTGACGAGCAAATCGTGCAGTTCGTGGGCGGTGAGGTAGTACAGTTCCAACAAAATTCCCCTCCTTAAACTATCCGCGGCACTTTGAAGAATTGGCCTTCCCTTTCCGGGGCGTTGGCCAGTACCTCTTCGGGCGGCAGGTGTTCACCCACTTCATCTTCCCGCCAGACGTTTTTCAGGGGCAGCACGTGGGCGGTGGGCGGTATGTCGTCGGTATTCAGTTCGTTAAGCATCTGGGCGTATTCCAGGATGGCGTTCAACTGTTTGGTGTACATTTGCTTTTCTTCGTCGCTCAATTCCAGGCGGGCCAGAAGGGCCACATGCTCCACGTCCTTGATGGTTATCATACCAGCACCTTCCTTACTTTCAAGACTTTAAATGACAATATTATAGCGCTCCATGGGGGAGGTTGCAACTTTCAGTCCTGCACCAGGCGGCGAAAGTCTTCTTCCCGCAGGATGGGGATACCCAGGGCCAGGGCCCTGTCGTATTTGCTGCCGGGATTCTCCCCTACCACCACATAATCGGTTTTTCTGCTCACACTGGAGCTCACGCGCCCGCCCAGGCGCTCAATCAGTTCCTGGGCCTCCTGCCGGGTGAAATGCGCAAGGCTACCGGTGAGGACGAAAACTTTGCCCGCCAGGGGTTTGTCGCCGGGCTCTTCTTCTGCCTCTTCCCGGGTATTAACACCGGCGGCGGCAAGTTTTTCCAGCACCTGGCGGTTTTGTTCCTGGGCAAAAAAGGTTATCACGCTTTCGGCAATCCTGGGGCCGATTTCCGGAATGGCTACCAGTTCTTCATAAGTGGCCCGGGAGAGCCGGTCCAGGGAACCGAAGCGCCGGGCTAAAATGCGCGCGGCCCTTTCCCCCACGTGCCGGATACCCAGGGCAAAAATCAGGCGGTACAGGGGGTTGGACTTGCTTTTTTCAATGGCCTCCAGGAGGTTTTGGGCCGATTTTTTGCCCAGGCGCTCCAGGGGTACCAGGTCCTCCAGGCGCAAGGTGTAAAGATCCGCCGGATCCCGCACGAGTCCCGCTGCCAGCAACTGGCCGATTACCGCCGGCCCCAGGCCGGCAATATCCATGGCACTGCGGGAAGCAAAGTGGATCAATCCCTCCCGCAGCCGGGCCGGGCAGGCGATGTTGGTGCAGCGGGTTCCCGCTTCTCCCGGGGGACGGACAGCCTCCGCGCCGCATTCGGGACAGCGGCGGGGCATGACAAAGGGTTTTTCGTCTCCGGTGCGCTCTTCCGGGATTACCGCGACCACTTCCGGAATAACATCGCCGGCCTTTTGGACGATTACCGTGTCCCCAATCCGGATATCCTTCTCCTTGATTATGTCCTCGTTGTGCAGCGTGGCCCGGCTGACGGTGGTGCCGGCCAGGCGGACCGGTTCTAAAATGGCGGTGGGAGTCAGGACTCCGGTACGCCCTACCCGCAGGATAATGTCCCGCACTTTAGTTTTGGCCTGTTCGGCTGGAAACTTGAAGGCAATGGCCCAGCGGGGGCTCTTCATGGTGGCACCGAGCCGGGCCTGCTGATCCAGGGAGTTGACTTTAATGACCAGGCCGTCAATGACATAGGGGAGGTTAAAGCGCTCTTCCTGCCACCGGTTGCAGTAATCAATCACCGCCTGGATATCGGGCAAAAGGCGGTGATGGGGATTAACGGGAAAGCCCAGTTCTTTGAGCAGGGCCAGGGTTCCGGCGTGGGTATTTACACTAACCCCCTCCATCTCCCCGGTCCCGTAGACAAAGATGCTCAGCTGCCGGGAGGCTGTTACGGCCGGGTCCAGCTGGCGCAGGCTGCCCGCAGCGGCGTTGCGCGGGTTGGCAAAGAGGGGCTCGCCCGCTTCTTCCCGGCTTTCATTTAGACGCATAAAGGCCTCTTTGGACATGTAGACTTCCCCCCGCACTTCCAGCAGGGGAACGGGGCGGCGCAGGCGCAGGGGGACGGCCCGGATGGTTTTTAAGTTGGCGGTTATGTCCTCGCCGGTCTCCCCATCTCCCCGGGTAGCCCCGGTAACCAGCAGGCCGTTTTCATAGCGCAGGGAAACGGCCAGCCCGTCTATTTTCAGCTCCACCACATACTCCACCGGTTCCCCGGGCAGGGCGGAACGCACCCGGCGGTCAAAATCCCGCAACTCACCCTCGTCGAAGGCGTTGGCCAGGCTGAGCATGGGGATGCGGTGGCGCACGGTGGCAAAACCTTCCCGGGGTTGTCCCCCCACCCGCTGGCTGGGTGAATCCGGAGTGACCAGGGACGGGTATTTGCTTTCCAGTTTGATCAGTTCCCGCATCAAAGCGTCGTAGCGCTCGTCGGAAATTACCGGGTCGTCCAGCACATAGTAACGGTAATTGTGGTATTCAATTTCCCGGCGCAGCTCCTCAATCCGCTGGCGGGCTCTTTCCAAGGCGCTGTCCAAAAAGTACACCCCCAAGAACTGGATCAGGTAATCAGTTCGGCCACAAAGCGGATCACCAGTGCCCCGGGAACAAAGAGGGCCTGGGCCAAAAGGGTGCCCGCAAGTCTGGTCAGGGCAAGGAAGACGGCCATTTGCTTCACATCTTCCTCCGGGCGCACCCCACGCATGGCCTGGTCGGTGATCATGGCTGCCGTGGGATCCACCACGGTGGCCGCCAGAACGGCGGCAACGCCGTTGACAATTCCCGAAGTAAGGGTGGCCGTTGAACGGAACTGGGGTATCAACGCCCCCGCATACAGGGCCGAGAGTACACCGGTGGTCCAGATGCCGGTGATTAAAATATTGGCCACCAGGAAGTGCCGGGGTATATTCAGCGGACCCCGCAGGGCGTCCCGGAAACGGCCCACCCCCGGTAGTTTAACCTTTTTAGCCATGGCTAAAAGCTGCCGGGGGGAGAGGATCATTTTTAAGATCATGCGGGGTACCGAACCCAGGTCTTCCAGGAGCATTATCCCCCGGGTGAAAACCCGGACAAAGGTAGGGATTAAAAGCCCCCCCAGGATGGTTCCCCCGGTGGCAGCCAGGATGACCAGGCGGATTTCCATGTTTAACCTGGCAAGCTGGGCCTGGTAGTAGGGATCGGCCAGGATGTCCCCGCCGCCGGCGTGCCTTAAGCCGGCGTTAATGGCGTGTTCCACAATGGAGGACATCAGGGGTGCCTGAATCAGGTTGGCCGTGCTGGCAATGAGAAAGATCACCTGGAAAAGAGACAGGGCCGTGGCCAGGCGCTGGGTGCGCACCCCGGCCAGGCGCACGGAATAAATGAGGGTATTGATCATGTGAATGATGGCCGTTAACAGGGCCACAATAAGCAAACGGGTCATGTTGGCCTCCGCAGGACACGATGCAAATCTAACCGGCGCTGGTTTCCCTTGTCTTTATTATTGCCAGGAAAATTATGGATCAGACTTAGACCCGTTCCAGGGGGGCGTAGCGGGCCAGGAGGATTTTAGTGCCCAGGTTGGGAAACTCCACCTGTAATTCGGCGTTTTCCCCGTATCCCTTTACGTTGACCACCGTACCCTGCCCCCATTTGCGGTGCCTGACCCGGTCACCGGGGCTGAAGGTGTACACTGGAGCCTGCTCCCGGACGGGCGGGAGCATACCGGGTTCCTTGTCTTTGCCCGCTCCCCGGAGCAGTCCGGTACCTCCGGAGGCGGGTTTTGGCCGCCTTTCCCCGTTCCCGCTATCGAGGGGGTCATCGGCTGTGACCAGGTGGGGCGGTATTTCTTCCAGAAAACGGGACGGGTCGTTGTGCCGGGTGGCCCCGTACAGGGTGCGCTGCCAGCAGTGGGTTAAATAAAGCCGTTCCCTGGCCCGGGTGATGCCTACGTAGCAGAGGCGCCTTTCCTCCTCCAGTTCCGCCGGTTCCACCAGGGAACGGGAGTGCGGGAAAACCCCCTCCTCCATCCCCACCAGGAAGACCACCGGGAACTCCAGCCCCTTGGCGCTGTGCAGGGTCATCAGCACCACCTGATCCGCTTCCTCGTCGTAGCGGTCTATGTCGCTCACCAGGGAAAGCTCGGCCAGGAAGGCGCTCAAGGTTCGTTCCCCGGCCTGACGGTCGAAGTCCTGGGTCACCGAGAGGAATTCCTTCAGGTTTTCCTGCCGGGTGCGGGATTCCACCGTATTTTCGGCCAGGAGCTCCTGCCAGTATCCAGAGCGCTGGAGCACTTCCCAGGCCAGACCGGTTACGGTTAACTCGTCCTGGTGTTCATAAAGCCAGCCAAAGAGGCGGACCAGTTCCATGCAGGCCGCCCGTACGCTTTTGGTCAGGCCGGGTATCTCCTCCACCCGGGCCAGGGCTTCCAGTACCGGAATTTCTCTGGCCGCACTGAAGGCAAGCAGCTTATTAAAGGAAGCCTCCCCGATGCCCCGCCGTGGTACGTTAATAATGCGCCTTAAACTTACCGTGTCTGACGGGTTTACCACCAGCCGAAGGTAGGCCAGCAGGTCCTTGATTTCCTTACGGTCGTAGAAGCGCAGGCCGCCCACAATGGTGTAGGGAATACCCCGGTGCAGCAGGATTTCTTCCAGCACCCGGGACATGGCGTGGGCGCGGTAAAGCACCGCCATATCCCGGTAGGGCACTCCCAGGCGGCGGAGCCGGGTAATGCGATCGGCCACGAAATTGGCCTCGGCCCGCTCGTCGTGGGCCAGGTAAACCACCACCGGGTTCCCCGCACCGGCAGCGGTCCAGAGGCGTTTTTCCCTGCGCCCCCGGTTGCGCCGGATGACGTGATTGGCGGCGTCCAGAATGGTCTGGGTGGAGCGGTAGTTTTGCTCCAGTTTCACCACCCGGGCATCGGGATAGTCTTTTTCGAAATCGAGGATGTTCTGGATATTCGCCCCACGCCAGCTGTAAATACCCTGGTCCGGGTCACCCACCACGCAGAGGTTGCGGTGTTCCCGGGCCAGGAGGTTCACCAGCACGTACTGGGCGTGGTTGGTGTCCTGGTATTCGTCCACCAGGATGTAACGAAAACGGTTCTGGTAATAGCTTAAGACCGCGGGGTTTTCCCGAAACAGGCGCACCGTGAGCATGATCAGGTCGTCAAAATCCAGGGCGTTGTTGTGGAATAGCCTGTCCTGGTACAGGGCGTAAATACGGGCCACATGACGGGAATAGAAATCAAAGGCCTCGTCCTGGTAAGCACCGGGTCCTAACAGTTTATTTTTCGCTCCGGAAATGACCGCGGCCACGGCGCGGGGCGGAAACTTTTTCTCATCCAGGTTTAATTCTTTCAGGCAATCTTTCAGAACCGTTTGCTGGTCATGCTCATCGTAAATCACAAAATTCTCGGAGTAGCCCAGAAAACGGGCTTGCTTGCGCAGGATGCGCAGGCAGGCCGAATGGAAGGTGGAAACCCACAGGTCCCGCGCTACATGGGGAACCATGGCCTGGACCCGCTCCTTCATTTCCCGGGCCGCCTTGTTGGTAAAGGTGATGGCCAGGATATGGTGCGGGTCCACCCCCTGCTGCAGGAGATAGGCGATACGGGTGGTCAGTACCCGGGTTTTACCGCTGCCCGCGCCCGCCAGCACTAAAAGGGGCCCGTCTTTGTGCTGCACTGCTTCTTTTTGGGCTTCATTCAGGTTTTTCAACAGGTCCATTTGCCGATCACTTCCCATCCAGGGTGCATTATACCACAGGCCCTGGTCTTTCGGTACCACTGCAAAAGAAAAACCCGGCGTATTTAACAACAAGACCGGGTGAATTTTATAATTTTGTACTAATCATCCTTTCTCCGCTCGGCCAGTTCAGCAAACACCTCTGCCGGTGTAATGCCCTGTTCGGCCAGGATTACCAGCAGGTGGTAAAGTACATCGGCGCTTTCCTCGACAACTTCTTCCCGGTCCCGGTTCTTGGCCTCGATGATCAGCTCGGTGGTCTCTTCTCCCAGCTTTTCGAGCATTTTGTCCAGGCCCTTGTTAAAGAGTTTGGCGGTATAGGAACCGGGGGGGCGTTTCTCCTGCCGTTCCTTGATTACCTGGAACAGTTCCTCCAATATCAGGGCATTGGCCGCTGGAGCGGTTTCTTTATCTTCGTGCACTAGTTTTTCTTCCTCACCGGGGGCCGGTGCACTGCCGGAAACGCCTGCTGCCGGCGGGTTATCCTCCGGCTGGCATTTGGAGCCGTAAACCTCTTCCGGGTTAAACTGCTGCTCCCCAATCACTTCCGTTTGCCCCGTTTCCGGATTGATGCGGTAGTGGAAGCAGGTGAAGTAACCCTCGTGGCAGGCCGCTCCCGTTTGCTTGACCTTTACCAGCAGGGTGTCCCGGTCGCAATCGCAGGTTATCTCCTGCACCTTTTGCACGTTGCCGGAGGTTTCCCCCTTGTGCCACAACTTTTGCCGGCTGCGGCTCCAGAACCAGGTTTCCCCGGTGGCCAGGGTTTTTTCCAGCGCTTCCCTGTTCATATAGGCCATCATCAACACCATACTGGTATCGGCGTCCTGGATGATGGCCGGGATCAAACCGGCACTGTCGTATTTCAAACAGCTGGCGTCAAAGGTCATGGGTTTATCCTCCTGTTTTTTATATTATATGCCGCGATTATATGCCGCGTAAATGCCGTGTACCCTTACCTGGCAGGGCAGCCGTACGGGGACACCCCGTTCCTTGAGGTACTCCTTTACCTGGCGGATGGAGTATTCACCAAAATGAAAGATGGAAGCCGCCAGGGCCGCATCGGCCTCGCCGGTGGTCAGCCCCTGGGCAATATGCTCTAAAGTGCCCACCCCACCGGAAGCAATTACCGGTATGTTTACTGCCCGGGCCACAGTACGGGTTAGCTCCAGGTCGTAGCCGTCTTTGGTGCCGTCCCTGTCCATACTGGTGAGCAGGATCTCCCCTGCCCCCAGTGCTTCCACCTGCCTGGCCCACTCCACAGCGTCAATGCCGGTGGGGGTGCGTCCGCCGTGTATGTACACTTCCCACTTTCCTTCCCCTGTCCGGCGGGCATCAATAGCCACCACAATGCACTGACTGCCGAATCGCTGCGCTGCATCCGCCACCAGCCGGGGATTTTTTACCGCTGCAGTATTTATGGATACCTTGTCGGCTCCCGCGGACAGGATGGCCCGGATGTCCTCCAGGGAGCCAATCCCCCCGCCTACGGTAAAAGGGATGAATACTTCCCCCGCCGTGCGGTAAACCATGTCCAGGACCGTTTTGCGGCCCCGGGCCGAAGCAGTGATATCCAAGAAAACCAGTTCGTCGGCCCCTTCCCGGTCATAAAGAGCAGCCAGCTCCACCGGATCCCCGGCATCCCGCAGGTTAACAAAATTAGTTCCCTTGACCACCCGTCCGTCGGTAACGTCCAAACAGGGGATAATACGTTTGGTTAGCACACCTGCTCCTCCAATTCCTCCCGGGCAATGTCCAGGGCATCCCGCAAATTTATGGTGCCGGCATAAAGGGCCTTGCCGATAATCACCGCTTCCACCCCCAGGGGTTCCATGGCCTTCAGGGCCCGCAGATCAGCCAGGCTGGAAACCCCTCCGGATGCAATGATCTTGAGCTGCGTGGACCGGGCCACTTCCTCCACCACGGCCAGGTTCGGCCCTTTGAGCGTACCGTCCCGCCAGATGTCGGTAAACACCACCCGTTTGACACCCAGGCCTTTCATCTCGGCGGCCAGTTCCAGGGCGTTCTTTTCTGCCGTCACTCCCCAGCCTTCAATGGCCACTTTGCCGTTGCGGGCGTCGATGCCCACCACAATGGACTCGCCGTAACGGGCACAGGCCTCGGCCACCATGCCGGGATTGATAATAGCCACCGTGCCCAGGATCACCCGGGCGGCACCCAGCTCCAAGAGTTGCTCAATTACCGCCATGTCCCGGATGCCCCCTCCTACCTGCACGGGTATGCGGACGGCGGAAAGGATGCCCCGGATCATGTCCCAGTTTTTGGGCTCGCCGGTAAAGGCTCCATCCAGATCCACCACGTGCAGCCAGCGGGCGCCCTGGTCTTCCCAGAGGCGGGCTACAGCGACGGGATCATCGGAGTAAACGGTTTCCCTGTCCAGCCGGCCCTCTACCAGGCGCACACATTTGCCTGCCCGCAGGTCAATTGCCGGGATAATTAACATTTGGCCACCAACTCCCCAAAGTTTTGCAGAATTTTTAGCCCCAGGGTGCTGCTCTTTTCCGGGTGAAACTGGATGCCAAAAACGTTACCCCGATTGACCATGGAGGTAAAGGGCTGACCGTAGGTAGTTACCCCCGCCACCAGGTCCTGGTCCCCCGGGTCTACATAATATGAATGAACGAAATAAAAAGTTGCTCCGTCAGGAATTCTCCGGGTCAGGAAAATCTCCTTCTGGAAAAATACCTGGTTCCACCCCATGTGGGGGATTTTAACCCCCCAGTGAATACGGCGCACCCGGCCGGGGAAAATACCCAGGCCCGGTGTCGAGCCAAACTCCTCACTCACTTCAAACAGGAGCTGCAGTCCCAGGCAGATACCCAAAAAGGGCTTGCCTCCGGCAATGGCTTCTTTCACCGCCTGGTCCAGGCCGGCAGCTTTAAGATTGTCCATGGCATCCCGGAAGGCTCCCACTCCCGGCAGGACTACTCCCCGGGCCTGCCCCACCCGGGCCGGATCCTGCACCACTTCTGCCGGCCATCCCACCATTTCAAAGGCTTTCTGGACACTGCGCAGGTTTCCCATCCCGTAATCAATAATGGCAATCAAAACTTTCGCCCCCTCCCCCGCCAGAACACTACAACAACCCTTTAGTGGAGGGCACCCCTGACGTCCGGGGATCCGCAGCCAGGGCGGATTTCAGCGCCCGGCCCAGGCCCTTGAATATGGCTTCAATGATATGGTGGGTGTTCCGCCCGGCCAGGAGACGTACGTGCAGGGTAAATTCCCCGTTTAAGGCCAGTGCCCGCAGGAATTCTTCCACCAGCTCGGTATCGAAATTCCCCACCCGGGGTGACGGCAGGGAAACATCGTAGGCTAAAAAGCCCCGGCCGCTTAAATCTACCGCCACCAGCACTAAAGCCTCATCCATGGGCAAAAGGGCGTGGCCGTAACGGTTAATGCCTTCTTTTTTGCCCAGGGCTTCCTTCAGGGCCCGGCCCAGGCAAATGGCCGTATCCTCCGCCGTGTGGTGGCCGTCCACTTCCAGGTCTCCCCGGGCGTTGAGCTCCAGGTCAAAACAGGCGTGCCGGACTAACAAACAGAGCATGTGATCCAGAAAACCGATGCCCGTCTTGATCTGGTAATTGCCTGTCCCATCCAGGTTCAGGTGCACCCGGATTTCCGTTTCACCGGTGCAGCGCTTGATCCCGGCCACCCTCTGTGATCCTATTTTCCCCACCCCCTACAGCCCCAAAATTATTCTTAGCTTTTCCAGGAAAAGCCGGTTTTCATCCTTTTTCCCCACCGTTACCCGCAGGCACTGTTCCAGCCCGGGGCCGTGCATGTTGCGGATTAAAATACCGTTCGCCAGCAATTCCCGGTATACCTGCTCTGCCGGCAACGGGGTGCGGAAAAGAATAAAATTAGCCGCGGTGGGAAAAACCTCGACCCCCGGCAGGGCAGCCAGTTCCCGGTAGAGTTCCTCCCGGTCCTGCAGGATCTGGTTGATCAACTGGCCGAATTCTTCCCGGCGGACAATTACCGTGCGGGCGGCGAGCTGGGAAAAGGCATTCAAATTAAAGGGCTGTTTGATGCGCAGCAGTTGTTTAACCACTGCCGGATCGGCCAGCAAATAGCCCACCCGCAGGCCGGCCAACCCGAAAGCTTTGGAAAAAGTGCGCAGGACCACCAGGTTGGAATATTCTTTCAACAGGGGTACACAGCTTTCCCCGCCAAATTCCTGGTAGGCCTCGTCCACCACCACCAGGGCGCGGCTGTTCTTTAGTATTTCGGCCACTTCCTCCGGCGGGGTGGCGTTCCCCGTGGGGTTGTTGGGTGAACACAGGAAGATCACCCGGGTTTCGGGATGCCGGGCCGCCGCGATCACGCCCGGTACGTCCAGGGCAAAGTTTTGCCCGCGGGGTACGTTTACTGGCCGGGCCCCCGCTATGCGGGCATGCACCTCGTACATGGAAAAGGTGGGAGGGGTGATGACCACCCGCCCTCCGGTGCCAAAGGTTAATAGCAGGGTGAGGATCAGCTCATCGGAGCCGTTGCCCGCCAGGATGCCGCCGGCCGGCACGCCGGTGTAATCAGAAAGCCGGTCGACCAGCTCACCGGCCACGGGGTCGGGATAGCGGGTAAAGGTATGATTCCCCAGTTCCCGCCAGATTTCCTCCCGGATGGCCGGAGGAAAATCGTAAGGATTTTCGTTGGCGTCCAGTTTAATTACGTTGTGATGGACATGGACCTGGTAGGGTACCAGCCCGTCCAGATCCGGACGCACCAGCGCTGCGGGATCAAAGGCAGCATTCATAATTTTTCACTCTCCAGGCATGACTTGCCCAGCCTTATCTCTACGGCCCTGGCGTGGGCGTCCAGGCCTTCCACCCGGGCCAGCCGGATAATGTGGGGAGCCATTTCCAGGAACGCTTCCCGGGAGCAGGAGATAACGCTGATCCTTTTTAAAAAGGTATCCACGCCCAGGGGGGAATAAAAACGGGCGGTGCCCCCGGTGGGCAGAACATGGCTGGGACCGGCCAGGTAATCCCCCAGGGGTTCCGGAGCATGGGGCCCCAGAAAAACGGCCCCGGCCGTAGCAATGCGTCCCAGCCAGGAGAAAGGCTCCCTCACCACCAGCTCCAGATGTTCAGGGGCAAAGCGGTTGGCCAGGTCTACGGCCTGGGCAATGTCCCTGGTAAGTACAATTGCTCCGTGGTTGGCCAGAGAGAGGGCGGCAATTTCCCGCCGGGGTAGTTCATTCAACTGGCGCTCCAGTTCTTCTTTTACGGCTTCTGCCAGCCGGCTGTCCGGAGTGAGAAGCAGGGCCCGGGCCAGGGGATCGTGTTCGGCCTGGGAAAGCATATCGGCGGCCACATGCCGGGGATCGGCCGAATCATCGGCAATCACCAGCACTTCGCTGGGGCCGGCCAGCATGTCGATATCCACCAGGCCAAAAACCTGCTGCTTGGCCAGGGTAACGTAAAGATTGCCCGGCCCGACAATTTTGTCCACCGGCCGGATACTTTCCGTTCCATAGGCCAGGGCGGCAATGGCCTGCGCCCCGCCCACTTTGTAAATTTCCGTTACTCCGGCCAGGTCTGCGGCCACCAGGGTGTGGGGATTGATCTTTCCCTCGCAGTCGGGAGGGGTAACCATGACTATTTCCTTCACCCCGGCCACCCGGGCAGGCAAAGCGTTCATCAATACCGAAGAGGGATAAGCTGCCGTACCTCCCGGCACGTAAACACCTACCCGGGCCAGGGGACGCACCAGCTGTCCCACCAAAAGGCCCCGGGCATCGGGCTCCATCCAGGAGCTGGTCAGCTGGCGGCGGTGATAGGCGGTGATGTTCTCTGCCGCCAGCTTTAGAGCGACCAGAAATTCCTCTTTAACCTGCTTTTGGGCTTCAGATATTTCTTCCGGCCTTACTTTTAACTCTTCCGGTGTCAGGGTGACTCCGTCAAAACGGGCGGTATACCGGCAAAGAGCCCCGTCCCCACCGGCCCGCACACCGGCTATGATCTCCCTTACCTGGGCGGCAGCCTCCTCCCGGCCGGCCGGGTGGCGGGCCAGCAGTTGCTCCAGAGCCGGATCTTCCGCACCAATAATTCTAATCAAGCGGGTTTCCTCCTTCAGGACGGCCCGGGGAAAATGACCGGACACCTTACTTTAATTAGTTAAATTGCTACTATGACAACATGATAAACCAACAATGCGGGCTCTGTCAATAGCCTGCCCTTACCGGAGGGCTTTCTCCTTTCCGGCCAGCCGGGCCAGAACCAGTTTATAGCCGTCGGCACCGTAATTCAGGCAGCGCTTAACCCGGCTGATGGTAGCCGTGCTGGCTCCCGTTTGGGCGGCAATTTCCGTGTAGGTGCGGTTTTCCTGCAGCATCTTGGCTACGGCCAGGCGCTGGGCCATGGCTTTGAGCTCGGCCACGGTACAGATGTCTTCAAAGAACTGGTAGCATTCGTCTATATCCCGCAGTGTGAGCACCGCTTCAAATAATTCGTCCAATAATGGGTCCTTCAGTTTGCCCGTGTATGCCATTGGCCACTCCCCCTGGTTTATCCTATTATTCCCAAAGGGAACAGGGTTCTTTCCAATGGACTTCGACACCGGATGGAAAAATCCTTTTCTTCTTTACAAAAGTAAAGGGGGCCAGTACACCGCCCCCTTTTTCACATAGTATGTTAACACACTTTACATTAAAGCCTTGCGGCCGATGTCCCGGCGGTAGTGCATGCCTTCAAAGTGGATTTGTTCCACGGCGGCATAGGCTTTTTCGATGGCTGCGGCAATGGTTTCGGCCGCGGCGGTTACACCCAGGACCCGGCCGCCGGCCGTAACCACCCGGCCGTCTTCCAGGGCCGTGCCGGCATGAAAGACCACCACGTCAGGAGGCACCCGGTCCAGGCCGGAAATGGGGTAACCCTTACGGTATGGGCCGGGGTAGCCCCCCGAGGCCAGCACCACACACACGGCCGCTCCCGGCCGCCAGCGGATTTCCTTTTCCCCCAGGCGGCCGGACAATGCCGCTTCGATTATTTCCACCAGGTCGGTTTCCAGGAGCATGAGCACTGGCTGGGCCTCCGGGTCGCCGAAGCGGGCGTTAAATTCCAGGACCCTGGGGCCTTCACCGGTGACCATTAATCCCGCGTAGAGAACTCCCCGGTAAGGCCGCCCTTCGGCAGCCATGGCCCGCACGGTGGGAATGAGGATTTTCTCCAGGGCGGTCTGGTAGACTTCCGGTGTGCAGACGGGAGCCGGTGCGTAGGCACCCATGCCGCCGGTGTTGGGACCCCGGTCCCCGTCATAAACCTGTTTATGGTCCTGGGCGGGAAGCATGGGAATAACCGTTTCTCCATCGGTAAAGGCCAGAATGCTCACTTCCTGGCCGGTCAGGTATTCCTCCACCACCACCCTGCTGCCGGCCGCCCCGAAGACGCCCTTAACCATGATGTCTTCTACCGCGCCAAGGGCCTCTTCCACCGTCTGGCAGACAATGACACCTTTTCCGGCGGCCAGACCGTCTGCCTTCACCACACAGGGGGAATTCAACCTGCGGATATAGGCGGCCGCTTCCCCGGCCTCGCTGAAAGCGGCAAACCGGGCCGTGGGAATGCCGTATTTAGCCATGATTTCCTTGGCCAGCACCTTGCTGCCCTCAATGGCCGCGGCCCGGGCGGTGGGTCCGAAAATGGCCAGGCCGGCTTCACTGAAGGAATCCACAATGCCCATAGTCAGGGGAGCTTCCGGCCCCACCACTGTAAGGTCGATTTTTTCCTGCCGGGCAAAGGCCAGGAGGCCGGGGATGTCCTCCGCCCCGATGGGTACACAGCGGGCCAGGGAGGCAATACCGGCGTTGCCCGGGGCACAGAAGATTTCCTTCACCCGGGGGCTTTGCTTTAGTTTCCATACCAGGGCGTGTTCCCGGCCGCCTCCGCCCACCACCAGCACTTTCATCTGATTTTGACCTCCCGCTACCCTAGTGTTTGAAATGGCGCATGCCGGTGAAGACCATGGCTATGCCGTATTCATTGCAGGCAGCAATGGATTCTTCATCCCGTAAGGATCCCCCGGGCTGGATGATGGCCGCAATACCGGCTTTAGCCGCTTCGTCCACCGTGTCCCGGAAGGGGAAGAAGGCATCGGAAGCCAGAACCGCGCCCCTGGCCTTTTCACCGGCCTGCTCCAGGGCAATCCGGGCCGCTCCCACCCGGTTCATCTGTCCTGCCCCTACGCCGATAAGCTGGCGGTTTCTGGTGACCACAATGGCGTTGGACTTCACGTGCTTGACCACGGCCATGGCAAAAGCCAGCTCGGCCAGCTGTTCTTGAGTGGGCTGTTTTTCCGTGACCACCCGTACCTCGCCGGGACGGGTTAGTTCCAGATCGGCCTCCTGAATGAGGAGCCCACCGTTAACTTTACGGATGTCCAGCCGGTCGCTGGACGGGCCGGTCAGGGGGCCGGTTTTTAAAAGGCGCAGGTTGGCCTTTTGGGTCAGGATTTCCAGGGCCTCGGGGGTAAAGTCGGGGGCAATTACTGCTTCCAGGAATATGGCGGTCATTTGCCCGGCCGTCTCTTTATCCACGGTGCGGTTGCAGGCCACTATGCCGCCAAAAGCCGATACGGGATCACCTTCGTAGGCCAGGCGGTAAGCCGTGGCCAGGTCGCCGGCACTGGCCGCCCCACAGGGATTATTGTGTTTGATGATCACCACCGAGGGATCGATAAACTCCCGCACCAGCTCCAGGGCGGCATTTAAGTCAAGAATATTATTAAAAGAAAGCTCTTTACCGGCCAGCTGCACGGCGTTGCCCACACAGGGGCCGGTAACGGTTGGGTCCCGGTAAAAAGCGGCCCGCTGGTGGGGGTTCTCCCCGTAGCGCAGGGGTTGGGCCAGTTCAACGGAAATGTGCCAGGCCGGCGGGAAAGGTTCATCCCCCTGGATCTGTTTCTGCAGGTAGGCGGCAATGGCGGTGTCATAGGCGGCGGTATGGGCAAAGGCCTCCCGGGCCAGTTCCAGGCGCAAATCATCGCTAACTTTTCCTTCCGCGAGGGCTTTAAGCACCTGGGGGTAGCGGGCCGGGTTCACCACTACCAGCACGTAACGGTGGTTTTTCGCCGCCGCCCGCACCATGGCCGGGCCTCCAATATCAATGTTTTCAATGGCTTCTTCCAGGGTTACACCCGGGCGGGCAATGGTTTCCCGGAAGGGATACAGGTTAACCGCCACTATATCGATGGGGGTGATGTGGTACGCTTGCAGCTGATTCAGGTGGTCCGGGGTACGCAGGGCCAGAATACCCCCGTGGACGGCGGGGTGCAGTGTTTTCACCCGGCCGTCCAAAATTTCGGGGAAGCCGGTGACCTCTGAAATATATGTAACGGGCAGGCCGGCTTCTTTCAGGGTGCGGGCAGTCCCCCCGGTGGAGACGATCTCTACCCCCAGTTCCACCAGGCCCCGGGCGAAGTCCACCAGTCCAGTTTTATCCGAAACGCTGATCAGGGCACGCATATAAAGCCTCCTTTTACTCTTCCTTAATATAGACCCGTTTGCCCCGTATTTCCAGCCGGCTGGCGGCAAAGAGGGCAATGGCTTCGGGGTAAATACGGTGCTCCTGTTCTAAAATGCGGTCGGCCAGGGTTTCGGGTGTGTCGTCGGGTAAAACCGGAACCACGGCCTGTAAAATGATGGGGCCGGTGTCCATTCCCTCATCCACAAAGTGCACCGTGCAGCCGCTGTAGCGGACGCCGTATTCCAGGGCGCGCTGCTGGGCGTGCAGGCCGGGAAAGGCCGGCAAAAGAGCCGGGTGGATGTTCATGATGCGGTTAGGGAAAGATTCCAGCATAACCCTCCCCACCAGGCGCATGTATCCGGCCAGGCACACAAGTTCAACCTGGTGTTGTTTTAGGGTGTTCACAATGGCTTCCTCATACGTATGTTTGTCGGGAAATTGGGTCGGGTTAATATGAATGGCCGGTATACCGCGGAGGCGGGCCCGTTCCAGGGCTTTTGCCTCCCCGTTGTCACTGATCACCACCACCACCTCTGCCGCCAGGCGCCCCTCATCGATGGCATCCATGATGGCCTGCAAGTTGGAGCCCCTTCCCGAGGCCAGGACTCCCAAACGCAGTTTTTTCATATATCCTCCCCCCGACTCAAACGTACTTTACTTCCCGCTCGCCTCCGGCTATTTCGCCCACAAGGTAGGCTTTTTCGCCCAGCTGGGACAGGTGTGTTAAGAGGGCATCGGTTTGTTCCGCCGGGACCACCATTACCAGTCCCAGACCCATATTAAAGGTACGGAACATCTCTTCCACCGCCACCCGGCCGATGGACTGGATGAGGGAGAAAACCGGAGGCACGGGCCAGGACCTGCGTTCTACAACCGCGGCCGTACCCGGGGGTAAAATGCGGGGTATGTTCTCCGTTAAGCCGCCGCCGGTGATGTGGGCCATCCCCCGGATGTCGAATTGTTCCAGCAGGGGCAGTACCGTGCGGACGTAGATGCGGGTGGGTTCCAGCATTTCCTCGCCCACGGTACGCCCCAGGTCCTCCTGGTAGGTGTCCACCCCGTATCCGGCCACCTCCAGCAGCACCCGCCGGGCCAGGGAATAGCCGTTGCTGTGCAGGCCGGAAGAAGGCAGGCCGATCAGCCGGTCGCCGGGGCGAATGGCGGAGCCGTCGATAATTCGTTCCCTTTCCACCACGCCTACCACAAAACCCGCCAGGTCGTACTCTTCAGGCCCGTAAAAGCCGGGCATCTCCGCCGTCTCCCCCCCGATCAGGGCACAGCCCGCCTGCCGGCACCCCGCGGCCACCCCGGACACAATGGCCGCCACTTTTTCCGGTACCAGCTTACCCACGGCCAGATAGTCCAGGAAAAAGAGGGGTTCGGCTCCCTGGACCAGGATGTCGTTCACGCACATGGCCACAGCATCTATGCCGATGGTGTGATGGCGGTCCATGAGCATGGCTATTTTCAACTTGGTGCCCACACCGTCGGTGCCGGATACCAGCACAGGCTGGCGGTAGCGGGCGGTATCCAGGGCGAAGAGCCCCCCGAATCCCCCGATTTCCATAAGCACCTCCGGGCGAAAGGTGCTGCGCACGGTATCTTTGATCAGCTCCACCGCCCGATTGCCGGCGGCTATATCCACTCCCGCATCGGCATAGGTAAGGCCCTTCTTTTCCAGGGTCACGCTCTCTTCCCCCTACTCCTGAGGCTGCTATATAATACCTGCCTGTTGCCGTTTACACCCGTTCGCCCCGTTCGCCTATCCAGTTATTCCAGACTGAATTTTCCCGATTTTTCAGGTTGCGGTAAGGCTACCGGGTAGTCCCCGGTAAAGCAGGCGGTGCAGAAATCGTTGCGATGTTCGCCGAAAACAGAAAGCAAGCCTTCGATGCTCAAATAATACAATCCATCGGCATTAATCATGCGACGAATTTCTTCCAGGGGCATCCGGGCGGCAACCAGTTCCTCCTCGTTGGAGGTGTCAATGCCGTAATAGCAGGAGTGCACCACCGGCGGGGAAGAGAGGCACAGGTGCACCTCTTTTACCCCGCAGTCCCGCAACATGGCGATCAGTTTGCTGCTGGTGGTACCCCTGACCAGAGAGTCGTCCACCATGATCACCCGCTTGCCGGCCAGCACTTCCCGGATGGGATTGAGCTTCAGGCGCACCCCCAGATCCCGCTGGTCCTGGCTGGGCTGGATGAAGGTGCGACCAATATAGCGGTTTTTCATCAACCCTTCTTCAAAGGGAATACCCGAAGCTTCGGCATAACCCCGGGCGGCGGCCGTCCCCGAATCCGGAACGGGAATGACCAGGTCGGCCTCCACTGCGTATTCCCGGGCCAGCCGGCGCCCCATTTCCCGGCGCACCCGGTTAACGTTAAAGCCGTCCATCAGGCTGTCGGCCCGGGCAAAGTAGATATATTCAAAGATGCAGTGGGCCCGCCGGCGGGGGAGCATTCCCTGCAGGCTGGTTAATCCATTTTCATCGATGATAATGATTTCTCCCGGGACCACATCCCGCAGCCAGTGGGCACCCACCGTGTCCAGGGCACAGGATTCCGAGGCCACAACATAACCACCGCCAGGGAGGGTGCCCAGGCAAAGGGGGCGAAAGGCGTGGGGATCCCGCACGGCCAGCAGGCTCTTTTCGGTAAGGATGACCAGGGAATAGGCCCCTTTCAGGTCAATCATGCATTTCATTACCGCATCGACCAGGCTGGTCTGGCCGTAGCGGGCAATCAGGTTGACAATTACCTCACTGTCGGTAGAGGACTGAAAAACGGAACCCGTGGAGGCCAGCCTGGCCCTTAATTCGGTGACGTTGGTCAGGTTGCCGTTATGGGCCAGGCCCAGCATACCGCCGGCATAACGGAAGACGAGGGGCTGGGCATTAATGGGGGAGCTGGCCCCGGTGGTGGAATAACGTACATGGCCGATGGCCACATGGCCCTGCAGTTCATCCAGTTCCCGCTGGTGGAAAACCTCGGGCACAAGACCCATGGCCTTATACAACCGTACCTGCTTCCCGTCACCCACGGCAATGCCGGCGCTTTCCTGTCCCCGGTGCTGCAGGGCATACAGGCCGTAATAGGTGAGCCGGGCCACGTCCTTCCCGGGGGCGTAAATGCCGAAGACGCCGCACTCTTCCTTTGGTTTATCCGTCAGCCAGTCGTTTGCGGATTCCACCGTTCTCCCCCCTTCTTTTCCGGTTAACCGGCCAGTCGACGCCAGACCTCCTGGTAGGCCTCCTCCACGCCGCCCAGGTCCCGGCGGAAGCGATCCTTGTCCAGTTTTTCTTTCGTTTGTGCATCCCAGAAACGGCAGGTGTCGGGAGAAATCTCATCCCCCAGCAGGATGTCACCGCCACACCGGCCGAATTCCAGCTTGAAATCCACGAGCAGTAAATTGCGCCCGGTCAGGTATTCCCGCAGGATGTCGTTTACTACCAGGGCCGTCTTTCTTATAACGTTCATTTCCTCCGCACTGGCCAGGCCCAGGGCGGCGATGTGGTCGTCGTTAATCAGGGGATCTCCCAGTTCATCGCTTTTATAGTAATACTCCACCACCGGGCGGGACAGATCGGTACCTTCGGGCAAGCCGAGGCGTTTGGCCAGGCTGCCGGCGGCAATATTGCGCACCACCACTTCCACCGGGATGATCTCCAGCGCCCGGACCAGCATCTCCCGGTCGCCCACCTGCTCCAAAAAGTGGGTGGCAATGCCCCTGTGTTCCAAAAGGCGGAAGAAATGGGTGGAGATCCGGTTGTTTAATTCACCTTTGCCGGAAATGGTTCCCTTTTTTAAGCCGTTAAAGGCGGTGGCGTCGTCCTTGTATTCCACCAGGTACACACCGGGATCGCCGGTACGGTAGATCCGCTTGGCCTTTCCTTCGTAGAGCATTTCTCCCTTTTGCAAGTTAATCCTCTCCTTCTGGCAGAATTTAGAGACCGAAACGATGGTATATGTCGTCAACATGGCGCAGGTGATAGTCGTAGTTAAAGAGGGATTCAATTTCCTGAGGGGAGAGAACGGAGGTAATGTCCGCATCTTCCTTTAACAGCATTTGAAAATCCATGCCCTCCCGCCAGGAGCGCATGGCATTGCGCTGTACCAGCTCGTAGGCCCGCTCCCGGGACAGGCCCTTCTCCACCAGGGCCAGGAGCACCCGCTGGGAAAAGAGCAGCCCGTGGGTGCGCTCCAGGTTTTTGCGCATGTTTTCCGGGTAAACCAGGAGATTTTTCATGATGGCCGTCATCTTGTGGAGCATGTAATCCAGGGTGATGGTGCTGTCCGGGATGATCACCCGCTCCACCGAGGAATGGGATATATCCCGTTCGTGCCAGAGGGCCACGTTTTCCAGGGCTGCCAGGGCATTGCCCCGCAGGATCCGGGCCAGGCCGCTGATGCGCTCGGCGGTTATGGGGTTGCGCTTGTGGGGCATGGCCGAGGAACCCTTTTGCCCTCTGGCAAAGTGTTCTTCCACCTCGAGAATGTCGGTGCGCTGCAGGTTGCGGATTTCAGTGGCAAACTTATCCAGAGAGCTGCCGATGACGGCCAGGGTGGTCATAAACTCGGCGTGGCGGTCCCGCTGCAGCACCTGGGTGGAAATCCGGGCCGGGCGCAGGCCCAGGCGGCGGCAGACATGGGCTTCCACCCGGGGATCTATGTTGGCGTAGGTACCCACCGCACCGGAAATTTTACCCACACTGATGACATCGATGGCCCGCTTCATCCGATCTATATTCCGTTCCGTCTCCGCCACCCAGAGAAGCATTTTCAAACCGAAGGTGATGGGTTCGGCATGCACCCCGTGGGTACGGCCGATCATCAGGGTGTAGCGGTGCTCCCGGGCCCGCTCCAAAAGCACTGCCCGCAGCTCCTCCAGGCGCCTTAAAATTTGCTGGCCGGCCTCCCTCATCAGCACGGCCAGAGCTGTATCCAGCACGTCGGAGGAGGTGAGGCCCATGTGGATGTACCTGGCCGCATCACCCACATATTCCCCAACACAGGTGAGAAAGGCAATCACGTCATGGTTGACCTGTGCCTCGATTTCTTCAATGCGCCGTACGTTGAAGTCCGCCTTTTCCCTGATCTGCCTGAAGGCCTCTTCCGGAATGAGTCCCATTTCGGCCATGGCCTCGCAGGCGTAAATTTCCACCTCCAGCCACCTGCGGAACTTGTTCTCCTGGGACCAGATGGCCTTCATTTCCGGCAGGGTGTAACGCTCGATCATCCCCTGGCTCCTCCCATTTGCTCAAGATAACCGGCCACACCCAGCTCCTGGAGCCGCCGGGCCTTTTCTTCCACCGCCCGGGCCAGCTCTTCCTTATAGCGCAGGATCTTTTCCCGCACTTCCGGGTTGGTGGCGCCGATGATCTGGGCCGCCAGGATGGCCGCGTTTCTGGCACCGTTAATGGCTACAGTGGCCACGGGAATGCCCGGGGGCATCTGGACAATGGAGTAGAGGGCATCCACTCCGCTTAAGGGCCCGCTTTTGATGGGTACGCCGATAACGGGCAGGGGGGTTTGGGCGGCAATGACCCCCGGCAGGTGGGCGGCTACCCCGGCAGCGGCGATGATTACCGCCAGCCCCCGTTCCACCGCCGACCGGGCGTACTCTGCGGTCAGTTCCGGTGCCCGGTGGGCGGAGGAAATGCTTACCTCGTAGGGCAGGCCGAATTTCTCCAGCATATCCACGGCCTCTTTCATTACGGACAGATCCGAGTCGCTGCCCATGACAATGCCAACCAGCGGTCTGGACATGGTTTCACCTCTTTTTAAATTATTATCGTTATTTAATTATTATCGCCTGGCCTCCCGGACGGCAGTCACCCTTCCTTGCGAAAGACGCTCCGGGCTTTTAGTGTTCCGCCAGGAACAGGTAGCGGGCCAGTACCAGAACGGTCAGGATCCACATCAGCCAGTGTACTTCCCGGGCCCGGCCGCTGATTAACTTGAGCAGGGTGTAAAAGATGATCCCGGCGGCAATGCCGTTGGCGATGCTGCCGGTAAAAGGCATCAAAACTATGGTTAAGAAGGCCGGCATACCTTCGGTAAAGTCCTCGAAATCAATACCTTTAATGGCCTGGGCCATGAGCAGGCCGACGATGATCAGCGCCGGGGCGGTGGCCGCTCCCGGAATCAAGCCGGCAATAGGTGCCAGAATCAATGCCAGGAGGAACAAAACCCCTGTGGTTACGGCCGTGAGGCCGGTACGACCACCTTCGGAAATACCGGCGGCACTTTCAATGTAGGCGGTGACGGTGCTGGTGCCCATCAGGGCGCCAAAGGCCACCCCGCAGGCATCTACCAGCATGGCCCGGCCCAGGCGGGGAGACTGGCCGTTTTCGTCCAGAAGCCCCGCCTTGCCGGCAGTACCCACCAGGGTGCCGAAGGTATCAAAGAGCTCCACAAAGGTAAAGGTGAAGATTACCGTCCAGAGGCCCATGTGCAGGGCCCCGGCCAGATCTAGCTTGCCCACCGCCAGCCGGGAAAAATCGGGCAGGGCAAAGGGCTGGAAGTTGGGCGGTATCTGGGTGACGCCCAGGGGGATGCCAATGAGAGTGGTGAGGATAATGCCCAGCAGCAGGGCCCCCTTGATCCTTCTGGCCATCAACAGGGCTGAAATGACCAGGCCGGTCAGAGCCAGCAGGGTGGTCGGGTTGGCAAAATTGCCCAGGAAAATGTTCCACTCAAAGAAACGCAGGGTGGCAATGCCGCCGGGTTGGGAGAGTGCCTCCATGGTGGGCGGAATCACCGGGCCCGCTTTGATGACCATGAATTCGGCCATTTTCAGGCCCAGCATGGTGATGAAAAGACCGATACCGACAATAATGGCCCGTTTGATGGAGTTGGGCACGGCCACCACCAGCAGCTGACGGATCCGGGTGACGGTGAGGAGAATAAATAAGATACCGGAGATGAATACCGCACCCAGGGCCACCTGCCAGGGCATGCCCACGTGCTGGGCGGCCACGGCGGCAAAATAGGCATTCAGGCCCATACCAGGAGCCAGGGCAATGGGGTAGTTGACCAGAAGGCCCATGGCGATGGTGACCAGGCCCGCGCTAACGGCAGTGGCAAAAAAGACGGCGTTTTTGTCCATGCCGGTAGCGGCCAGGATGTTGGGGTTGAGGAACAGGATGTAGGCCATGGTCATAAAGGTGGTCAGTCCTGCAATGACTTCCGTGCGCGCACTGGTTTGGTACCTGCGCAGTTGAAAAAGTTTTTCCAGCAATTTTTACCCTCCTCCTCCTTGTTGGATGCGGTGCTGTCCTCGCTCACTCCAGTGCTTCGCGCTGACAGCACCGCATCCCTGTCATAACGTCCAGAATCAAGGGTCAAACAAACAGCCCAGGCAGGCAGGTTTCCGTTAAATGTGAGAAACCTACCGCCTGGGCTTTTCTCCCTGCAGGTGTAACCCGGAAAATTGCTTTTCCGGGCCTGTACCGCTCGGACCGAACCACCCTGAAAACCGGGTGTGGAACCCTAGGTACACTTTCTCGAAAGTATTTATCTTGAAATCGGGAAAAATCGCTATCCCTACAAGTGTATCTTAGCAAGGCGGGAACGGGCTTGTCAATAACCATTTCACTCCCATTCGATGGTGGCCGGCGGTTTGGAGGTGATGTCGTAGACCACCCGGTTTACGCCCGCCACTTCGTTGACAATACGGCTGGATATGCGTTCCAGGACTTCGTAGGGCAGGCGTACCCAGTCCGCCGTCATGCCGTCGTGGCTGTGCACCGCCCGCACGGCCACGGTATAGGCGTAGGTCCGCCCGTCACCCATCACTCCCACGCTCCGCAGGTCCGGAAGCACGGCGAAATACTGCCAGATTTGCCGGTGCAGGCCGGCCCGGCGGATTTCCTCGGTGACAATGGCATCGGCGTGGCGCACGATTTCCAGTTTTTCCGGGGTCACTTCCCCCAGGATGCGCACGGCCAGCCCCGGTCCGGGGAAGGGCTGGCGCCAGAGCACCTCTTCCGGCAGGCCCAGCTCTTTGCCCAGTTCCCGCACCTCGTCCTTGAAAAGCCAGCGCAGGGGTTCGATTAGTTCCAGTTGCATGTCCTCGGGCAGGCCGCCCACGTTGTGGTGGGACTTGATTACCGCCGCCGTGGCCGTACCGCTTTCCACCACGTCGGGGTAAAGGGTTCCCTGCACCAGGAAGTCCACCTGTCCCAGCCTGGCGGCCTCCTCTTCAAAGACCCGGATGAATTCCTCCCCGATAATTTTGCGCTTTTGCTCCGGGTCGGTTACCCCCGCCAGACGGCTTAAGAACCGCCGGCCGGCGTCCACATGGATCAGCGGGATACGAAACTGCTCCCGGATGACCCTGACCACCTGCCCGGCCTCGCCCCGGCGCAACAGGCCGTGGTCCACAAAAATGCAGGTCAACCGGTCGCCGATGGCCCGGTGGACCAGCACGGCGGCCACCGAGGAATCCACGCCGCCGCTGATGGCACAGAGGGCGCGCCTGTCCCCCACCCGGGCGCGGATTTCCCTGACCGATTCTTCAATAAAGGAGCCCATGGTCCAGCGGCCCTGGCACCCGCAGACATCGTATAGGAAATGGCGCAGGATGTCCTGGCCCTTCGGGGTATGTATCACTTCCGGGTGGAACTGCACGGCATAAAGCCTGCGCTCCCGGTTGGCCATGGCGGCCACGGGAGCCAGTTCCGTGCGGGCGATGATTTCAAACCCCGGGGGTGGGGCCTCCACCCGGTCGCCGTGGCTCATCCAGCATTGTTCAATGGGCTCAAAGCCGCAGAAAAGGTCATGGGTATCCAGTATTTCCAGGGCCGTTTTGCCGTACTCGTGATGTTCGGCCCGGGTAACCACCCCCCCCAGCTGCCTGGTCATTAACTGCATGCCGTAGCAAATACCCAGGATGGGAATGCCCAGTTCATATATGGCCGGGTCAACGGTGGGTGCTCCGGGCTGGTAGACGCTGGCCGGCCCGCCGGAAAAAACGATGCCCCGGGGATGATGTCCTTTGATTTCATCAAGGGGCGTGTTGTAGGGCAGCATTTCACAGAAAACTTTTAATTCCCGGATGCGGCGGGCGATGAGGTGGCTGTACTGGCCCCCGAAGTCCAGGACGATGACCATTTCCTGCTGATCTTGGATGGACATAGTGCGGATAACCTCCCGGCTTTCCTGCCTTATAAATCAAATACAGTTTTCCCTTTGCTCTTTGCCGCAATAGACTTCCCGTTTCAGGATCAGAATATCCCGCAGGTGGCGGTAGCGGCCGTCGTAATCCAGGCCGTAGCCGACCACAAATTCATCGGGGATGACAAAACCGTTGTAGTCCACCTGCACGTTTACTTTGCGCCGGCTGGGCTTGTCCAGAAGGGTGCAGATTTTTAAACTGGCCGGTCCCCGGGTGAGCAGGTTCTCCCGCAGGTAGTTAAGCGTCAGGCCGGTATCCACAATATCCTCGACGATTAAAACGTCCAGTCCCTCGATGTTTTGCTCCAGGTCCTTTAAAATGCGCACTACCCCTGAGGATTCGCTGGAGGCGCCGTAACTGGAGACGGCCATAAAGTCCAGGCGCACCGGGATGGTCAGACAGCGTACCAGGTCGGCCATAAAGATTACCGCCCCTTTTAATATGCCGACCACCAGCAGTTCCTTCCCGGCATAGTCCCGGGAGATTTCCGCCCCCAGTTCGCGTACCCGCCGGGCAATCTCGTCCTCGGCAATTAAAATCCTTTCCATATCTTCGTGCAAAGAAACACCACTCCTGAAAACAAAAAATGCAGCAGCAACGCCGCGTTATTTAAAGCCTTTAATTTATAATAAAAGAAAAACCGGGCAGCGTCAATTATTTGTCGAATTACACCGGAGGATTGATGTTCATTTCCCGGTCAAAATCCCACAGCTTCAGGCCCACGGAGAGGCCCGTTGTGTTCCCCGGCCCTTTGGCCTCCAAAACGACCTGGCGAATGCGGTGGTCTTCGGGATCGATCCACAACTTGCAGTAGTAGTCCGTATACCTCAATTCCAGGTAGGAATTATCCAAAAGGGGCTGGCATTCCAGCACCAGCATTTGGCCTTCCTTTAACTTTTCTTTGCCCCGGTAACGGACACCCGGGGCATCCTTGAATTTTAGAAATCCGAGCGGGTTAAATTCGGCCACAAAAAGTTCCGACTGGGCCAGCCGGTTTCCTTCCATGGTAAGCCACTTTTTGGTCCACAGGTCCCGCATATAGGTGGTGTCCCCCACCTGGATGAATTCCACGGGGTTGTTGTACATGGTACCCTTAAGGTGTATGCGATCGGGAGCCTGCCGTTCCCCTTCCACCCGGCTCAGTACCCCGTCCCGGCCCAGCCTGGCTTCCACCTGGTAACGAAAGCTCTTGCTGGTGGCCGTTTTTTCCAGGGCTTCCGCCAGCAGTTGATCGGGAGCTATCTCTGGTTCAGGAGCCAGTCCCCCTGATAATCCCCACAGGGCCAGGAGGAAAAGGAGCAGGCCCAGAATGGCCAGCAGGTATTTCCTGCGCAAAATCAACCAGTGCGGCCCGCGCATTGGTTCCATTGGCTCTTTCCCCCTTCCTTTGCTGTGTAAACAATATGTGCCGGCGGGGGAAAATATGACCATTAAGTGGAAAGATGTGGCCCTTCCGGGAGGACTTCGGGAAATAGATCTTTTCACCTGGTGTCCTGCGGGGTATAATGGCAAAGGTAAGGCCCTCAATTGCCTGCCGTTTGCACGCGTTCTCCGGTGAGCCTCGCAGGCGCTTTGGAAGTATTTTAACGACGGGAGAGGTTTGGCGTGGAGATCAGGGAAATGCAGCAGGAAGTGGACCGCTGGATCAGCCAGTTTGAAGAGGGTTACTGGCACCCGCTGGCCATGCTGGCCCGCCTGACTGAAGAAGTGGGCGAGCTGGCCCGGGAAGTCAACCATCTCTACGGCCAGAAACCGAAAAAACCCGGGGAACCCCCGGGGGATCTGGCCCTGGAACTGGCCGATGTGCTTTTCATTATCGTTTGTTATGCCAACTCCCTGGGCATTGACCTGGAAGAGGCCTTTTGCCGCATGATGCAAAAATACCGGCAGCGGGACAGCGACCGCTGGACGAGAAAAAAGAGCGATAGCAAGGAGTGTGAAGAGATTGGCTGAAATCAAACCCTTCAGGGGACTGCGCTACGCCCCCGGTGTGGGGCCCCTGGCCGACCTGGTGACCCCGCCCTACGATGTCATTGATGCAAAAGCCCAGGACGGCTACTACCGGCGCCACCCCTACAATATCATCCGCCTGGAATACGGCAAGGTCTATCCCGGGGATGACGAAAGCAACAACCGCTACACCCGGGCGGCAGCCGATTTTACCGCCTGGCGGGAAAAGGGCGTGCTCGTACCGGAAGAATCCCCGGCACTGTATCTTTACGAACAGGAATTTAGCGTTGGTGGGAAACGTCTGGTGCGCGGCGGAATAATCTGCGCAGTTAAGCTGGAGCCCTACGAGAAGGGTGTGGTCCTGCCCCACGAGGAGACCCTGCCCAAGCACAAGGCCGACCGCCTGGCGCTGATGCGGGCCTGCCGGGCCAATTTCAGCCCCATTTTCGGCCTTTATGCCGATGCGGAAATGGCTGTGGACAACCTTTTGCGGCCACGAGCCGGCCGGTCGCCGGACCTGGAATTTACCGATGAAAACGGCCATGCCCACCGCCTGTGGGTGATCACGGACCCAGCCGTTATCGAGCAGGTGCGGCAGGCCATGGCCGACAGGCGCGTTTTCATTGCCGACGGCCACCACCGCTACGAAACGGCCCTGGCTTACAGCCGGGAAAGGCGGCAGGAGGAGGGCAACCCCGCCGGACCGAGGCCTTATGATTACGTAATGATGACCCTGGTCAACCTGTACGATCCCGGTCTGGTGGTGCTGCCGACCCACCGCCTGGTGCGCAACGTCGAGGGCCTGGATGTGGATGAACTTTTGGGTAAGATACAGGAGCATTTCGAGGTAGAGGGCTTCCCTCTTGCCCCCGGCTACGGCAACTTTGCCGGTTTCATCAAAGAACTGGCCGTCCGGGGGGGCTTTACGGGAGATGCCCGGCCCGGGGCCGGTTCCCTTTCCCACCGCCATTCCTTCGGCCTGTACTGCGGCGGGGGGCGCCTGTATCTCTTGACCCTGCGGGATGAAGGGGCATTGCCCCGCCTGATGCCCGCCGGCCATTCCGCCGCCTGGCAGGGGCTGGATGTTTCGGTGCTGCACCACCTGATCCTGGACCGCCTTTTGGGCATCGGCGGCGCAGAGCGGGCCAGGGAGAGCCACCTCACCTACACCCGGGAAGAGGAGGGGGCGCTGAAAGCTGTGGACGAAGGTGAATACCAGCTGGCCTTCTTCCTGAACCCCACCCTGGTGGAGGAGGTCACGGCGGTGGCCGCCAACGGTGAAAAAATGCCTCAGAAATCCACTTTCTTTTACCCCAAGCTGATTACCGGTTTGGTCATCAACCCTCTTTTTTAATATTAACTGATTATTAAACTGGTTGGGCGGCGGCTGTCCCCCGTGGGTGAAGGAACGGCCGCCGCCCCTGTTCACTTCCCTTGCTGTGCAAGCTGCCTCCTAAAACGCCTGTGTTTTGATGCATTCTTTACCGGGCCGCCGGGCGGAGGCGGTGGAAAATGTTCCGGGCCAGTTCCAGGGCGTAGTTCATCTCCCCTACCCGCAACAGCCAGCAGCTTAAGAAATAGAAACACCCGCCGGCGGTGATGAGCGCTCCCAGGCGCAGGCCCTGCAGCACAAAACTGGTCACGCCACCGCTGCTCAGGAAATCCACCGCCAGGCCTTCCAGGAAGGGCCAGCCCATTAGCGCCAGTCCCCGTACATCCAGCCACCACACTAAGAGCCCCATCATTACTGAGGCCGTCAAAATGCGCCCCGTTTCCCGCAGCAGGGCTGCCCCGCCAATATGCCCCAGCCGCCGGCGCAGCAGCCAGAACAAAAGCATGCAGCCAACCCCCGCGGCAGCGGAGGTGGCCAGGGCCAGCCCGGCCAGGCCGATGTACCGGACCAGGATCAGGTTTAAAACGATGTTAACGGCCACGGCCACCAGACCCGTACCCATGGGAGTCCAGGTATCCTGCAGGGCATAAAAGGCCCGGTTGAGGAACTCCCGCCACATCAGGAAAAGCAGGCCCGGAGTGTAAAAGAGGAGCGCCACGGCGGTCATGCCGGCATCCCGGGCATCAAAGGCACCCCGCTGAAAAATAAACTGCACCAGGTCTTCCCGTAGAATCATCATTCCCACCGTCAGGGGAATCAAAACAAAGGCCAGCACCCTTAAACCTCTGCTTAAACCCGCCAAAAAGCCGGTGGAATCCTCAAGGGCCGTCCGTTCCGTCAGGGTGGGGTAAAGCACGGTAATCAGGGGAATGGCAAAAAGGCCCTGGGGCAGGTTTAAAACACGCTGGGCGTAATTAAGGGCGGAAATGCTGCCTTCGGCCAGGCTTGAAGCCAGCATGCGGTCTACAATCACGTTTAACTGGTTGGCTCCCACGCCAATTAACACCGGCCCGGCCAGCCAGAGCATTTTCTTTAAGGCCGGGTGGCGCCAGTTAAAGACCGGGCGGTAGGTGATGCGCCGCCGGTAGAGGGCCGGTACCTGGATGAGAAACTGGCTTGCCGTAGCCAGCACCGTGGCCCAGGCCACCCCGGTAATACCCCCGTAAGCCCCGGCCAGCAAAATACCCCCGATCATGATGATGTTATAGGGAATGCCCATAAAGGCCGGGGCGGCGAAGTGCTGGTGGGCGTTGAGCACCCCCTGGGACCAGCCCACCATGCCCATGATCACCACCATGGGCAGCAGCACCCGCACCAGCTGGGTGGTAAGCGCCGCCTGCTCCGGGGTGAATCCCGGGGCCAGGATGCGCACCAGCCAGGGAGCCGCCGGCAGCCCCAGCAGGGCAATAACTAAAAGGGCGCCGGTGACAGCATGAAAACTGGTCCAGATCAATACCGGCAGCTCGGACCTTTTATCCGGCCGGTGGATGTACTCGCTGAAAAAGGGAATACCCACGGTGGTAATGGTGGTACCCACCAGGCCAAACAGGAGTGCCGGAATGATCATGGCCACCAGGTAGGCATCGGTGGCCGCGCTGGCCCCGAAGGCCGCCGCCAAGACCGCCTCCCGGCCAAACCCCATGATTTTGCTTAAAATGGTGGCGCCCATGACCAGCGCCGTGGCCCGGGCGATCCGTTCCTGGTTAGTCAGTGCGTAAATTCACCTCGATTTCTGGCAACATCTAGTCATATCCAAATAATAACACGCCCGGCACGGAACAGACAAGGGGTCCCACTTTTCACTTGTTCCGCTTCCGCAAAGTGATTTACATTTTAATCAGTCAAGGTTATTATCAAATAACAGTTTTCGCATTTTCTCTATGAAGGTAGTAAGATCCCGCTTGAATAAGGCCGAAATTTCCCCGCTTTGACCGGCGCCTGGAAATGGAGATTGCCCCTCGATGGCCGATTCCGGCAGCGGCGGGCCGCGATTCCAAGGCCCAGGCAGGGCTAAATTGCCTCCCCTGGCTGGAAATGTTATAATTTTTATAAGAGTTCTAAAAGGATGTGTTAATTTTGTGTGCCGACTTTAAAGAAATGCCGGGTATCAACAGCATTATTAGCACGGTCACCAGCTATATGGAACACCAAGCGGATGTGATAACGGCCTACCTGTTTGGCTCCCTGGCCCGGGGCCGGGGCAAACAGGACAGTGACGTAGATATAGCGGTGCTGTTCACCCCTTCCATGGAGGACAAATTTGCCCGTTTTAACCGGCGCCTGGAAATGGAGATTGCCCTGGAAGAAAGGCTCAAGCGCCCTGTGCAGGTGGTCGACCTCGAAACAGCTTCCCCCGGATTGCAACATCAGGTGCGCAAATACGGGCTCCTTCTGGTGGACAAAGACAGATCCTACCGCATTGCTTTTGAAGTGCGGTCACGCCGCCGCTACCTGGACATGCAATGGTACGACCGGCGGCGCCTGGATATACGGTTAAAAAAACTGGGGGATGAAAAATGGTAGATCGTGAATTGTTACGGGAAAAATGCAAACTGTTAACGGAGTACATTACCGACCTGGAGGAACAGTCCCGCGTCAGCTTAAAGGAACTAAAACAAAACAAAATGATCAGGCGATACATTGAGCGAACCCTTCACCTGGCTGTTGAAGCCTGCCTGGATATCGGCAACCATATTATTGCCGACTCTCAGCTACGCGAACCCCAGGACTACAAAGACATCATGGTTGTTCTTACTGAAGCAGGATATCTTCCTCCCGCCAGGCTGGAGAATTTAAAAAAAATGGCGCAATTTCGTAACGTTATCGTTCACGATTACGCCAGAATTGATCCCGAAATCCTGTATGGGATATTACGAAATAATCTCGGTGATTTACGCCTGTTTGCCGGCATGGTCAGGGACATGTTTTTGGAGGAGTAATAAGAGTGGGCATAATTGCCTCCGGTGGCGTAAATGTTATATGCCCAGTATTTCCTTCAGGGGTTGCCGCAGTTCCAGGGGGATTGTGGCAATCTTGACGCGGCGCCCTTCCAGCGTAGCTTTACCCACCATTTCCGGGTCCAGGTACGGTTACAGGATCTCAAGGGCGCGCCGGGGCTCCCCGGCCATGAAGACGGCCAGCGTCAGGTTGTTGCGTGTGGGAACAGCGTTATCCTCTTTCAGGGCTTCGGCAAATGCCTTTTCCGCAGCCTGGAAGTCGCCCTTCTCCAGGAACTCTCTACCTTTTGAAACAAGTTCCTCAGCTTTATTGACCTTCATTATTCCGTTGGATTGCCTCCTTTTAACAGGTGCGAAGTATGCTATTCACCTGCAATCCGGATCTCCATAACCACGCCGGCTCCATCCAGCCACAACTCGACCCGGGATTTGATGTACCGTTCCAGGTCGGAAAAGGCAATTCTGTTGCCCGAGGGATCAGTTACCCTCACCGCGGGGTCCACATCATACTCCTTGTCCTTTTCCAGGATAATGCGGTAAGTCCCTCCAGTTGTTTTGATGGCCTGCAGTTTGCCCGTTTGTTTTTTCAGGCCGGGACGGGAGGTTATCTTAATTTGAAGCACCCGTTCGTCCTGAATCTCCCCGGGGATGGGATCAAGGTAGGTAATTTCCACCCGGTCTCCCCGCATAACGCCCCCGGCGCGCCGGTCTTCCTTGTCCACTATCCTGGCCCGGTCCCAGTAATCGAAGCGATCCGGGTTGCCCTTCTGGCCGGACCTGCCCAGCAGCCCCAGCGTTTTGCTGGTGAGTGTACCTACGGTACCCGAGATTTTTTTCACCTCGAGCAGGGTAACCCGCTTTACCCGGCCGCCGTCAAGCTCCACTTCCACGAAGTCGCCCGGTTTGAGGGAGCGGAAATCCTGCTTGGCCTTTTTCCCCACCAGCACCGCATCCCAGGCCAGAGAAAAAATACGATCCTCGCAGTTCAAATCGTTCAATACCAGCAGGTTATCTTCACCCAGGACTACGGACTTCACCGAACCGGTTACTTTCTCTGTATTACCTGCTATCTTCCGTTTCTCCAGCAGGTTGACCCAGCGCACCTGCCGGCGGCCGTCCAGGATAACTTCCACCCGGTGATTGCCGGCCTGGAGCAGCGTGCATTCCCTGCCGTCGGCGAAGCAATGATAATCTGGACTTACCCGCAACTTCTGCACCCCGACCAGGGAGGTGAGCTCCAGTTCCAGGCCTTTCGGGTCCATACGCACACTGGAAACCCAACCCTCCAGCCGACGGCCCGCCGGCACTTTAACCCAGTTGCGGTCCAGCAGGCTGGAAAGAATGACCGCCATTTCAGCGCGGTTCAATATGTGGGCGGGACGGAAAGTGCCGTCGGAATACCCGGACATGATCCCGGCTGCGGCCACGGCCCGGATGTAGGGTTGGTACAGGGCGGGTGCCCGGTCGATATCGGGAAAGACGCCGGTGGAAGGAGCACTGCCGGAAGTGCCTCCCTCTTCCGGTACGGCCAGGTAAAAACTCCGGGCCAGTAAAACGGCCACTTCGGCCCGGGTTACCGGTTTATCCGGATTAAAGGAAGCCACCCACTCCGGGGGCAAAAACTCCTTTTTTACTGCAAAGGCAAAGGAATCCTGGCCCCAGGGCACCCGGGGGATAGGACTTCCAGCAGGCGAAGGCGTGCCGGCAGCCGTACCGGTGCGCCCCTGGGTTTCCCGGCGGGCCGCCTCCGCCGCGGCCTTTTCGAAATCGCCCACCCGCATCACCAGGGCCACCAGTTCCAGCCGGGTGAGGGGGCGCTGGGGCCGGTAGGTGGCATCGGGATAACCCCGGACCAGATCCAGGGCGGCCAGGCGCAGGATGTGGCTTCTGGCCCAGTGGTTCCGTGTATCCTTAAACCATTCTGTTCCGGCCGACTCCCCCGCTGCCACCCGGGAGGGCAAAATAAACATAATCCCTGCCATAATTCCCGCCATCAACAGGACAAACTGGAGATGAAATCGCCTCATATCAGGAACACCTACTTGAACAGGCGCCAGGGGTTGCCGGCATCCAGTATTTTGTACAAACTCCCTTTGCCGGTGACTACATACAGGTAACCGTCCGGGCCCACAAGCGGCGGCCTGTCGACGGCCCCGTCCAGCTCCAATTCCCAGAGCAACCGCCCTCCGGTGCCGACCGCCAGCAGGCGTTTGTCGGAAGTTCCGGCATAAATCCTGTTCCGCCTGCCGTCCACCGCCGGGGCTGAAACCAGATTCAAGAGCGGCTGATACCATTTTTGCTGCCCGGTTTGCGCATCCAGGGCATAAATGCGTCCACCGGCAGTGAAATAAAGGGTTTTATCCGGGGAAAAAACCGGAGCGGTCAGGTCGTCGAAGGATATGGTCTGGCTCCAGGCGGGCCGGCCGTTGTCTTCCAGCCGGAAAGCATAAACCTTCCCTTTGTTCAACCTGTCGAGTTTCGACGGATTTACCGTTACATAGAGAACGCCGTCGCCCCCCGGAACCAGGTGGACCTCCTTTATCTCTCCCAGCCAGTAACGCCAGAGGATTTTCCCGGCACCGTCCACAGCCAGCAAGGTCGATCCGGCCTGCCTGCGGCTGCAAACCACGTATACCGCCCGGTCGTCGCCGGCACAACCGTCAATTGCCCGGTCTTTAAGGGGGACGGCCCGGTACAGGTCGCCGGCATCCCAGTGTAATAACGCCCATTTATACCGGCCAATGGTGTCCACGGCGTACAATGCCGCAGGCAGGGGCAGGTAAAGGTAACCCCGCGGACCTGAAGACAACCAGGCAGGCCCGGATGCCGTGGAACCCTGGAAGGCACTGAAACTCCATCCCGCCGCCCCGTTCATTTTTATTTCCTGCACCACGGTACTCCCCGGTAAAAAAATAGAACCGGCGGGACCGAAAACCGGCCGGCCCATCCTTCCTCCCGCCGGACCGGCCGCCTCCCAGACCACCCGCCCCCGGGTGTCCACCGCCGCCAGTTTGTTGCCTACGGGGAGGTATAAAAGGCCGTTGGGGCCAACCATTATGTCCCCCGAAAGGCGGCCCACCCCGGACAACTGCCAGATAAACTGCGCCGGTTTCCCCTTCTGTTCGGCCGGGGAATAGACGGTCAGCTCTTGGGCGGCCCAGGCGGGAGAAGGAACGATTAGATGAAAGATAAGCAGCCCAAGGACAAGCCGGGCTAATAATTGCTTCGGTACTCCACACATGCCGACCACCTTTTACTGGTTCAGTCATTTCCCCAGCGTTACCAATCACCACCCGGATACCGCAAGCTCCGCCGCGGCCAGCGGCGTCTCCAAGATCCGGCGTTTTTTAAGGGCACGAATACAGGATACGGGGGGTGAGAATCCGCTTCTGATCTCAGTCTCCGGTTGGTTCCAGCGGGTTACTGATTCTCAACGTGGGGAAGTATCTTTGCGGGATTCCTTTATCCGCCGTAAGTAGCAGGTCTGCCCGGTGCAGGGCGTGGGCGGCGACCAGAAAGTCCGGAAGTATATGACGGGGAAACCCCAGCGTCTTCAGCAGGTTGGTATCGATGGCAGTGCGCATAGGGTCAGGCTTCTCCCGGCTCGGGTTCCCGGCCGCGCAATTCCCGGACGAAGGCTGCGGCGTCGCTCACGTCCGCCAGTTCCTCGGCGCAGCAACCTGTATACTTCTGAATGGGAGACGGCGGCTTGTGGGGCAGGAGACGAAACCCGTCTTCCAGCGCAACCAGCTTCAACCCCCGGCACACGCCTTCGACACCGAGCATCCGGCACACTTCCAATGGGATGGTTGCCTGCCCTTTAGGGTTGAGCTTCAAAACCCACTGCCTCTTTTTTGCTTCCCGGTACGCCCGCTTATCCGGAGACTTTTCGTGGGCTTTTGCTATCTTCATCGGTTGTCCATCCTTCTCGCGAAGTACAACTTTATGTACAACTTTGATGACGTACCTGTTGGTAAAATTTTAGCCTTTCCTTTTTCAAATATCAACACTTTACAATTGCCCTGTAACAGGGAAGGTTTAACCTGGCCAACTTTCGAAGATGCTTTCCAAACGAACGGTAAACCCGGAAAGGACACAGGAGGAGATTTCGCCTGTTTGCTCTGCCTCCTGGTCGAGGACGAACCGGCCCTCCTTGAGCAGAAAAACCTGTACCGATTTTTCTTCCGGGTCCACGATCCAGTATTCCTTGACGCCGCACCGCTCGTAAACCTTGAATTTTTTCCGCAGGTCGTAATAGGCGGTGACCGGAGAGAAAATTTCCACCACCAGGTCGGGAGCGCCGTTTATCCGCTGCGGTTCGATGATATTCATTCTTTCCCGGGCGATAAAGATGATGTCCGGCTGGTAGGTTTCGGTTTCGCCGAGGTAGACGTCCAGTGGGGCGAAGAGCACTCTTCCCAGGTTTCCCTGCCGTACAAAATTTCCCATTTCCAATCCCAGGTTAAACAAAACAGTCTGGTGGTAAGTCCCCGGAGCAGGCGTCACGATTAATTCACCTCCAATGAGCTGGTAGGGTGCCCCCTCGGGGAGCTTACAATAGTCTGCGTAGGTGTATTTTTTTTCGCCGGCAGCGGCGGTCTCTGCAAGTGCTGCCTTCATCGATTTCACCCCCCTGGATGCTTGCGGGGAAAGGCCCTGACTGGCTCTTTCGCGGCATTATTGTAACATTTTTCCGGAAGGCAGGCAATGATTTGCGGGGTTAAAACGCAAAAATCATGAGAAGCTTGCCAGCATTCCTCGATATGAAAATATTAAATTTTAAGGAACTTTCATCTCTTTTCCTGTGTCTAATTCTATCAGGGAAGGAGATGGTAACAATGAAGTTGGCGGAGGCACTTTTGGAGCGTAAAAGTATAAAGGAGCAGATTGCTGCGTTAAGAGAGCGCGCCTTCAAGGATGCCTGGGTGCAGGAGGGTGACCTGCCGGCGGAGCGCCCGGAAGACTTGATGGCCGAAATTGAGAAGTTGACCCGCCGTCTGGAGACACTGGTGGTGGCAATAAACCGTACCAACCTGCAGGCTAGGCTCCCTGACGGGCTGACATTAATGGAAGCCATCGTGCATCGCGACATGCTCAAGTTGCGCCAGAAACTGGTTACGGATCTGGTTGATGCAGCCGCACCTGATCGTGATAGTTGGCGAATAACCCGTTCCGAGGTTAAGTTCCAGCCCACGATAGATGTAGCCCGGTGGCGGCGCGAAGCCGACGCCCTGGCCAAGGCGTACCGGGAACTTGATACGGCCATCCAGGCGGTGAACTGGACAACCGAATTGAACGAATAAAATTTCAGGTGTAACCAGAGGTGGGAGCTGCTGAGGGCATCTCCCCGCCGGAGGTGCTATATCCGGCCGTAGCCGCGCTGACGCGCGTCTCCGTTAACTTCTCAGGGGTGAGGTCCGTGCAGGATACCGGTGAATGCGTACCGGGTAATGGGTACACGAGTACCGGGTAGCGGGTAAAGCTTATAACCACATGCCGGCAGCAATCTCTTTGGTGAGGGCGGGATAGAGGGATACTATTTAACAGGTGCGAAGCATGCTATTCACCTGCAATCTGGACCTCCATGACCACGCCGGCTCCATCCAGCCACAGCTCGACCCGGGATTTGATATACCGGTCCAGGTCGGAAAAGGCAATTTTGTTGCCCGAAGGGTCAGTTACCCTCACCACGGGGTCCACATCATACTCCTTGTCCTTTTCCAGGACAATGCGGTAAGTCCCTCCAGTTGTTTTGATGGCCTGCAGTTTGCCCGTTTGTTTTGCCCGCCGGTATGAATTGTATTACCTACATGATAAGGGCGCGCCACCCCGTTTTTATAATCCCGCTCCGTCCAGCTCTTCCTGAAGCGCCGGAAAACGGGCATATTTTCTCCTCAACGCGGCGAAGTAATCTTCCCAGTTCTCCTGCGCGCCGGTGCGCTGGCAGAGAGTTTTAATCCGGCACAGGTAGCCTGCGGCTTCCCGGTAGGCCCCGCGCTGACGGCGGCCGATGGCCTCTTCCACCAGCTCTTTGTACAACGCTATGGCGTCTTCCGGCCGTTCTTTTTCAGCGGCCCCGGCCACCCTCTCCTTGTAATTACGCCACCCCCAACCGGAAGCCCGGGGCAATAACTCCAGCGCTCTCGTCACGTCGCCCTCATGAAGGGCGATTTCAAGCAACACGTGCGGTTTTTTCTCAATCTCCGGAGTGTGCAGTACTTCGGAGCGCACCTGTTCCCAAACACCAAGCTTTTTACTAATGTATTCCAGGTCTATGAACGATTTAACCCGTGGGTTCTGGAGAAAAACCCTGCGCTGCCACTTCAAGGCCGCTTCCCAATCTCTGTGTACCCGGTAATATTCCGCCAGCCATTCCATATAGCTCCAGTGGGAGTTAGCCCCCTCCGCCAGTTCGGTCAGCAGGGTTACGGCCTGTTCCCGGGCGCCGGCTTCCACCAGCTCACCGGCAAACCTGGTAATCAAACCGGGTTTATCCAGGCAATGCTGCCGCGCAATGGCCACAGCCTCATCCGGTTTTCCGTCCCTGACCAACCACAGCATGCGCTGTTCCGGGGTACCCAGTTTTCGGATAATATCGCCTGCTTCTTCATGCCGGCCGTGTTTCTCCCGCCAGGAGACAAGCATCCTGACCAGCATTTCCTTCTTCCAGTCATTGCTTTCCCCCATGGCCTCACGTATTCGTTCCTCGAGTACGGCCCATTCCTCTTCGGTGGCATGCTCCAGAATGGCGTCAAAGGCGCCGGACGCAAAGTCAATACCGCCCAGCCTGATGTCGGCCAGTTCGGCTTCCAGCAGCGTCTGCAGCCACTCCCGCCGCGTACGGGCGTCAGCCCGTCCCTGGGCCAGACACTCGCCCAAAAGTTCGGCGCAATCGCCGGCAACAACCGCTATGTCCCCCTCTTCGTCCATGAACTGAATATCCTCATATTCGGATGACAGCACGCTCAACAGGGCATGGCAAACCGTACCCGCGCCGAGCCAGTCTTCTTTTGCGGCCATACGTTCGGCCATGTTAAGCATCCCCCGTAAATCCGCTTCGATAAGGAGCGGATCTTCATGCCGCAGCACACGTAACGCCTGCCGGCGGCACGACGCCGCATCCAAATTTCCCCGCGCTGCGGACGCCGACAGTTCCACCAGGGCCATCAAGGACGGTTCCCGGTCAATCATCTCACCAATTAAAGATATAAGCTCTTCCTTGCTCAGCCGGGCAAGCATTTCCTCCAGCGGGACCAGTTCCCGGAAAGATTCCGGTTCATGGACATAGGCAAGCAACAGGGCCACGATGTGCTTGCAGAACCCGCCCCGGGGGCAGGTGCAGGAAGCTTCCACAATGCCTTTGTCGCTAAACCTGACCCTGACCCTGTATGGCTGGTACCGGGAACCGCTGCATTCCCCGCGCAGTTCCATCCCCTGGCGGACGGGGTCTATGATAGCTCCATCATTATAATAATTCCTGCCGCGCTCAAAACTCTGCGGGTCCGCCATGTCGCGGATGTGGGATTCGGTTAGTCGCGGCAAATTATCCTTCTTTGTTTTGCTCTTTCTTCCAGTCACGGCCACACTACCTTTCAGGATTTGGACAAACTCATAGAAGTTGCCTGTAGTAGAACAACCGCCTTCTTCCAGTCAGGCAGGCTTGAAAGGTTTTCCTCATTGCAGTCCAGATCGATGTTACCAGGCAGATTGCTGCCCCCGGTTCTCCGGTGCTGCTTCCTGCTGACCGTTCACCAGGGCATGGATCGCGGCGCGCTTTTCCGGGTCCGCTTCGCTTTGTCCCCGGGCCGCCTCACCCCCCAGGATGACAGGGATGGTCTGCAGCAAGATCTTCAGATCCAGGAGCAGGGAATAGTTCCGGATGTAGTAGAGATCATAGCGGAGCTTGTCCGCCGCGGAAGTGGTGTACTTGCCGTGGACCTGGGCCAGGCCGGTAAGCCCGGGTTTTACCAGGTGGCGGTAGTGATAATCGGGTATTTCGCTCGCAAACTGTTTAACGAAGAAAGGACGTTCGGGCCGGGGACCTACCAGGCTCATATCCCCCTTGAGCACATTGAACAGCTGTGGCAACTCATCCAATCTGGTGGCCCTCAGGATGCGGCCCACCGGAGTGATACGGGGGTCCTTCTCTCCTGCCAGTACCGGCCCGGTCTGTTTTTCCGCATCCTGGATCATGGTGCGAAACTTGTAGACCCGGAAGGTCTTGCCCCGGAAACCCGTCCGCTCCTGGGTGTAAAAAACGGGGCCGGGAGAAGTGACGGCTACGGCCAGGGCACAAAGAGCCATTACCGGAGCCGCCAGAATCAAACCCAAACCCGCCACCACCACATCCATCGCGCGCTTGGTCACCCGCTGCGGCCAGGTGAGGCGGATATCCTGCACCTCCACCACCGGCAGGTCGTCCAGCTGGGTCAGGCTGGCCCGGATCAACAAAATGTCGTACAAATCCGGCACCAGGAAGACCTCCCGGCGGGCCTTGAGGCAGGCACCGACCACCCCGGCCTTGTCCTCCCGGGAGAGGGAGGGCACCACCAGCACGGCATCCACCGCGGGCAGCCATTTCTTTAATTCTCCCAGTTCCCCCGGCGCCAGCACCCGGCGTACCCTGAACCACCCCCGGGGCAGTTCCAGCACCTTGCCCAGGATTTCTGCGGCCTCCTCCGGCGGCCCCACCACCAGCAGCTCCCGCCGGCCGTAGATCCGGTGTTCGAGATGCCAGAAGAGGCAGCGCCACAGGCAGATCAGCCCCGCCTGGATGGGCGGCGCCAGCAGCAAAACGCTGCGGGGAAAGGCAAAACCCCGCAGCCAGAAGGTGAGAGCCATGGCAGCCACAGCCACGCCCGCCACGCCGGTTAAAACCGCACGCAGCACGGGCATGAAGCCGTTGTAACTCCTCTGGTACAGCCCCAGGGTACCGAAGATCCCCCACGTAACTGCCCCGATGCCAGGAAGCGCCTGCAGAAAGGCCTGCCAGTTTTCGGGCGGCAGCACGCCGCCAAAGCGAAGGATAAAGGCCAGGTAATAGCCGCCCAGGACCCCCAGGGCGTCCCCGAGCGCCAGAAGCCAGGGAAAAAGTGGTTTTAAAAGACGCAAAAATTTTTTCATAGGAGAAACTTCCAGTAAATGTTTTGGGGTTCTGATTTTTACTTATTGACTTACTTCGACGGTTGGAGCAATTTTCCTTCAACAGGGTGCCGGAGTATTTCTTCGTACAGCACCGTATAGCTTTTTACCATCCGTTCCACCGGAAACCTTTCCCGGGCCAGCCGCCCGGCCTTTTGCCCCATCTCCCGGCGGAGCCGCGCATCTTCCAGGAGCACCTCCAGGGCCTTTACCGCTCCCGGCAGATCCCGGGGCGGAACCAGGAACCCCGTCTCCCCGGGGACGACCAGTTCCCCCACCCCGCCCACCGCCGCGGCCACCACCGGCTTTGCCGCGTACATGGCCTCGATAATGGTGAGGGGCAGGCCTTCCCAGAGGGAGAAGAGGACAAAAACATCGAGGTCGCCCAGAAGGGACGGGGCATCCTCGCGGCCGCCCGGGAGGAACACTTTTCCGGCCAGGCCGTGGCGCGCCACAAACTCCCGGCAACCGGCCATTAAAGGGCCGTCGCCAATGAGCACGAAATAAAGGCGGTTCGACCATTTCCCCGTGGAAAGCAGCGCCCGGGCCGTTTGCAGGAAGAACAGGGGATCCTTCGGCGCACGCAGCCGGCAAACCGTACCCACCAGCAGGGCATCCTCGCCCAGGCCCAGCTCCCGGCGCAGGGCACCCGGCTTGGATGGGGGTTCCGGCAGGCCGTTGTGAATAACCACCAGCCGGGAAGGCGGAGCCAGTCCCAGCTCAAGGCCCTTTTGCAGATCGGCCTGCGAAACACACACCACCCGGCCGCTCACCCGCCCGGCCAGTCTTTCAGCCGGCACAAATAAAAGCCGGGCCGCCCGGGACTGGTAATCGTTTATTCCCCAGCCGTGAACGGTGAAGACGATGCCCGGTACCCCGGCCAGGCAGGCCGCCAGGCGCCCCAGGATACCCGCCTTGGAACTGTGGCAGTGCACGATGTGAAAGCGCTCCCGGCGCATAAGGCGGTACAAAAAACAAAAGGCGGGCAGGTCCCTTAAAGGCGACACCTCCCGGCAGAGATACGGCACTTCCACGATCCTCACGCCGTTGTGCCCGGAAAGCCAGCGCACCAGCTCCCCGCCCGGCGCACAGGCCACCGTAATCTCAAAGCGCTCCCGGTTCAACCCGGCCACCAGGTGGTAGAGCACCTTCTGGGCGCCGCCCAGTTCGGAAAGGGTAATTAGCTGGAGGAGCTTAACTTTTTCCATGATACCATACCCCGTCAACGTCAATCACCGGGTGGGTGTTCCTTATCCTCCGCGAATTATTCCGGCTACCCGTCCCCGGTCTTCTCCATACCTCTATCTTTTTACAATTGCCTTGTAACAGGGAAGGTTAACCTGGCCAACCTTCGAAGATGTTTTCCCAAAAAAGAATGCCGGGTCCTAAATAATACCTACCGGCTGCCGGCGGGGAAACTAAAGGAAAAACAAGCATTCCCTATAAAGCATGTTCGAGACCTGCTTCTTTGAGGGCGGCGGTGAGACGCTTCAGCTCCTGGGCGCGGTCTTTACGGCACACCAGCAGGCACTCCCCGTCGTCCACCACTACCAGGTTCTCCACCCCCAGGGTGGCCACCAGCCTGCCGGGGGCATGGATGATGCTGTTGCGGGTTTCCAGAAAAACCCCCCGCGCCTCGATCACGTTGCCGTTTTCTTCCGTCTCCCGGCACCGCTCCAGGGCCGGCCAGGAACCCACGTCGTCCCAGCCGAAGTCACCCGGCAGGACCAGCACGTTGGGGGCCTTTTCCATGACCCCGTAATCAATGGAAACCTTCGCCAGGCGGGGATATACACGGGATAAGACTTCCTGACAGGAGCTGCGGTCCATGGCCCGCCCTATTTCCGCCAGCCCGGCCGCCAGGGCCGGCAGGTGTTCTTCAATCAACCGGTAGATTAAATCAGCCCGCCAGATAAACATCCCGCTGTTCCACAGGTAGCGGCCTGAAGCCAGAAACTGCCGGGCTTTTTCCGGCCCCGGTTTTTCCGTAAACCTTTCCACCCGGTAAACTGGTATGCCTTCATGGTATTCGAGCAGCTCGCCCTGGCATATGTACCCGTATCCCGTGTCCGGCCGGGTGGGGGTAATGCCCATGGTTATCAGCCACCGCCCACCGGCCGCCAGGGATACTCCCGCCTGCAGCACCGATTGAAACCGCCGCACATGGGCAATGTAGTGATCAGCCGGCAGCACCACCATTACCCCCCGGGGATCCTTTCGCAAAACATGGAGGGCTCCCAGCCCTACGGCCGCCGCCGTATCCCGGCCACACGGTTCGGCCACAATGTTTTCCGGAGGAATCTCCGGCAACTGCCGGCGCACGGTTTCGATATAATTGACACCGGTAATGACCAGCACATTCTCCGGCGGTACCAACCCTGCCAGCCGGTCAAAGGTAAGCTGCAGCATGGTGCGTTCCCCCACCAGGGAGAGGAACTGCTTGGGTCTATCCCGCCGGGAGAGGGGCCAGAAGCGCTCCCCCGCCCCACCGGCCATAATTACGGCATAAAACAAAAACACATCCCCCCCATCAGAAGTAGCCAACCAGATTTTCCCGGCTGACCGAACTGTTTTCCTAACGGTAACCAGTGCGTTCCTGGCTACTGAGGTAACCGGATTAACTTCCTGCCGGAAATCTATTCTTCTTTGTTTCCCGCTAAAACTCCCACTCGAAATCTCCCACCTGGGGTTGGGCGGTAATTGCTTTTTTCATTAGATCGCAGATCCTCTGCAATCCTTCCGGCGTCCTCGCCTCGCAGCGGGCCACCAGCACGGGCTGCGTGTTGGAAGCGCGCACAAGTCCCCACCCGTCCTTAAACAGTACCCGGGCACCGTCCACGTCAATAACTTCGAACTGGCGCTGAAACTCCTTAACAAGTTGCTCTACAACGGCAAATTTAACCTCGTCCGGACAGGGTACGCGCGTCTCCGCCGTGGAGTAATATTGCGGCACGCCGGCCAAAAGCAGAGAAAGAGGTTTTTCCGTATTTGATAAAATACGCAAAAGCCTCCCGGTGGCATATAGTGCATCGTCGTAGCCGTAATATTCGTCGGCGAAAAACATGTGGCCGGACATTTCCCCTGTGAAGGGGGCGTTAAGTTCCCGCATTCTGGCCTTGATCAGGGAGTGCCCGGTGCGGGAAAAAACGGGCTTCCCCCCCAGGCGGGCGGCCTCCTCCACCAGGCTCTGGGAGCACTTGACTTCCACCAGCACCGGGGCACCGGGAAAACGGGGAAGAATTTCACGCCAGAAGAGGATCATCAGTTTGTCTCCCCAGACCACGTTCCCCCGGTCGTCCACAACCCCCAGGCGGTCGGCATCCCCGTCGTAGGCCACGCCCAGGTCTGCCCCCTCCTCAAGAACTTTCTTCTGCAAATCGAGGAGGTTGGCCGTTTTTACCGGGTCGGGGTGGTGGTGGGGAAAGGCCGGGTCGGGAGTACAATAAAGCTCTATCACGTTACAACCCCAGCGGCGCAAGAGCTGCGGCGCGAAAAAGCCCGCCGTACCGCTGCCGCAGTCCACGACCACTTTTAACTGGCGGGGACCAAGCTTAATTTTACCGGCCAGCGCATCCAGGTAGGCGGGAACAACGTCAGCAGTTTTAATTTTCCCCCTCCCGGTTGCAAAAGAACCGAGCGAACAAATCTCCCTAAGCCTCTGGATTTCTTTCCCGTAAATCGTTTCCGCGCCGCCCGCAGCGAGCTTAAATCCGTTTTCCTCCGGCGGGTTGTGGCTGCCGGTGACCATCACAGCGCCTTTCACGCCCAGGTGGTAACGGGCGAAATATACGATGGGGGTAACCACCAGGCCCAGATCAATAACATCACATCCCGTTGATAAAAGCCCATCGCAAATTCCGTTTCGCAATTCTCCGGAGCTGGCCCGGTTGTCCCGGCCCACCAGCACTTCCCTTAAGCCCTGTTCTAAAAGATAGGTGCCGAAGGCTTTTCCCAGGGTACGGGCAGTTTCAAAGGTTAAGTCTTTTCCGGCCACGCCCCGGATGTCGTATTCCCGGAAGATGGAGGGGTTTAAGAAAGGAGATATCTTCGGCAAGTCGAAAATCGCCTCCTTACATCACAAAACCATTGCGAATGGGTATTGAAAAACAGATCGCCCCGTTTTTACAACCCCGCTCCGTCCAAATCTTCCTGAAGCGCCGGGATTGGTATCAACTTCCTCATAATCACCTTCACTAACCACTACACCTTTTATCCCAAAGGATAAGCTACATATCCATCAGGATGTTTTTCTACAATGATCTTAAACATGCTCATTATTAACGCCCCCTGCATAAAAGGAACTCGTATTCCTGTGCATCAAATTATCGCTTTATACTTCCAGAATTTTCATCAGAATTTGGCGCGGAGCCGCTCCGTCGGTGGTTTTGATTAACCACGTGCGGGGTGACAGTAAAGACCGCCGCCCTGAATTGAAATTCGCTAAAATCGTGAGCAAGAAGAACTAATTGTCCAATCTCAGGGGGTCAGCCCGATATCAGATGATATCTTTGAGGTTGTCATTAACAATGGCCGTGGCTTCTTCCAGTGTGTTTGCAGCAAACAGCTCTTCCAGGACATGGTCCAGGACATCGAGATTAGTCATATGGCTGATCTTTTGCTGTAAACCGGTGGACTTTTCTCCAAAGCGGCGGGCCAGGTATTTGCGGATGGCATCCTGCTTTCCATGGATTTTGCCTTTGATCTCACCTCTGGCCTCACCCAGTGCTATTCCCTTTTCAATTCCCTTTTCAATTCCCTTTTCAATCCCCTTCATTTCTGCCTTCTCCAGCTCTTTAGCGATGTATTGGTGGAAAACGTCGGTCACGATTAACACCTCCCATAACCTGTCCATGGTTTTGCTGTCCAGTAGTTTGCTGTTCATAACCATCAGGCATCCGATCAGGTAGCCGTCTTCGGGTGCAGCCACTTTATCACGTAGTATTGCAGCAGATTCAATGGCCAGTTCTTCCAGTGTATGTTGCCGGCTGTCCATGTCGCGCCGCTCCACCTCTATGGCCGCCTGTACCGTCGGCTCTACCCCGATAATTTTGCCGATCTTTATGCCGAAGAATTCCACCATCCTGTCTTTAAAAGCACCTGTCAGGCATTTGAACATAATATCCCGGCTCTGGGGGTGAAAGTCAAAGGTGGTCCGCAATGTTTGTTTCGCTCCTTAACGATATTATAGCAGATCTTGGGGCTATCTCCTAGAAAATCTCGCCTGCCCGGCTTTGACGGCAGGGATCATTCGCCCCATTTTTACAACCCCGCCCCGTCCAACTCTTCCTGGAGTGCCGGGAAACGGGCAAATCTTCTCCTCAACGCGGCGAAATAATCTGCCCAATCCTCCTGTCAGTCATAATAATCATCATTGCGTGCTGGTATAATTGCCGGGCACCTGCTGCATCATCCTTTTCCCGGACAGCCGCAGGAACTGCCTGGTCCTTTTTCTCGAACCCGGGGCCGGAACCGCTCGCCGCCCACTCCGGCAAGGATAACGGCGTGTTGTTTTTTCCCCGCATGGTTTTACAGGTGAAGCCTCCAATCCTTGCAATATTACTGTCAATTCTCACTTTAATTTAGCCCAACCCCTGCCCCGCTCTTTCCCCCGCCCCGTCGTCGATGACAACGGTAACAGCACTTTTACCAAAACGACTTGCCTGGACTCTTATCTCCAATTCCGGTATACCTACCGGTGAAGGGCCTTGCTGTTCGCCATCGGAGTTTTGCGCCATAAGCCCGGTCTTAACTGGCCCCGCAGAATATAAGGCAGCCCTGTTGCCAGGGTAAAGAGGTAAAGCCCGCCCTGGTAGGCGAAAGACAGGGCCAGGCCCTGTTCTTTCGGCACCCCGAAGGGGGCCAGGGCCAGCCAGAAGGCCGCCTGCATAACGCCCAGAGCACCGGGGGAAGAGGGTATCAGCATTCCGAGGTTAACAAAAAGCATCACCAGCAAAGCCGCCTCGAAAAGGAAATTCCCCGTGCTCTTCAAAAGAAACAGTACCGACAGGTAGTTGCTCGCCCAGGCACCCAGACTGAGGGCGGCCAGTAAAGCCGCCATCCGCGGCTCACGTAGCTGGCCCAGCGGCCGGAGGAATTCTCCCGCGTAACGCAGGAGAAGGCCAAGAGGCCTGGAAGGCACCTCCCGCCCTTCTACCCCTCTGGCAGCTTTAACAGCACCAACAAGCAGGATAAAAAGAAAACCGAGCGCGCCTAAGAAAAGCCAGATCGTCTCGCCTGCCGGCCGCTCAAGCCCCTTAATACCCATGGAAAGGGCCAGCAAGAGTAAAAAGCCAAGGGAAAACACATCGAAGACCCGCTCTATGAAAACAGTAGAAAGCGAAGCTGCCACCGGGATCTCGCTGGCAGCGGCCAGGTAGCCCGCCCGCACCACCTCTCCGGCCCGCAGGGGCAGGAAATTGTTGGCCAGATACCCAACCACCACTCCGCCGAAGAGCTTACTGAAGCCTACTTTCCCAAGCGCCCTTGTGGTCACGTGCCACATCAGCGCCCGGAAAAGGCAGCTCAAGCTGAAAAAGAAAACAGAGATGGCCAGCGCAAATAAACTAACCTGGCCTAGTGCCGCCCAGAATTTGGCAAAGCTCACATTGTGAAAGGCAATCCCTAAGAAAAAAACACTAAACGCTAGGCTGGCTAACGCTTTTAGCTTTTTTCCTTTAATCTTAACGAGCATCTTATCCCTCTCTATATACTACCAATAGCTGGTATTTAAGCCAGCTACTATATTAAATGCTTTGATAATCATGCTGGAGGTTTAATCGCCGATACAAGTTGGTTTAACCTCAACTGGAAACGTTTATAAAGTATGTTTATAAACTCTATGTCCTTTAATAATTGCTGGATTTCTGTTTCCGAAAAATAATGCTTATGGTCTTTTATCTCTTCAGCCGAGATCATCTGGAGGCGCATAGCCAAGAATTCCAGCAGCGGCTTGGAACAAGGAAAAGGGGTGGTAAGAATAAGTTTTCCACCGGGCTTCAAAACCCGGAAAAACTCCTGAAGAACCCCAACAGGCTTACTCAAATGCTCCAAAAGCGCCAGCATAGTCACGCAGTCAACACTTTCATCTGCCAATGGAAATGTATCGTTGTCCAGATCAAATGAAGACAATATTAGATCTAACCCCTGCCATTACTTTGTCGACCTTTCGGTCAAAGTCATAACCTTTGGCGATTAACCGTGAGGCCAATAACATTTGCAGAAAACGCCCATCGTGGCCACAACCAACATCACAGAGCACGCTACCGGGAGGTATTAACCTTTTTACCTTCGCATACCGTATATTGGTAATCAGTCGATCCCAGATTGTCCACCACTCCTCCAAAAACATCCACATCCAAGCAATCTTTAGCAAAAATCCTACCGGTAATACTGGTGTAAACCCCTTGTAGTCCCAGAAGAAGCCCGGTTAGTGAGAGCATCCAACTTTTGGTAGCCACGAAAGGCCCGAATCCACCGCCCGCCCAACGAATGAAGTGGTAGCCTAAAGTTGGTATGCTGATACACAAAAGAAACAAGCTGAGGTTGCGTATATTCTTATAAAGAGCAAGGTTAGTAAGCATGCGCGTGACCCGCGACGGTTTTTTAAACCGGTGGCGTACCGCGTAAAGGTCAATTATAACGCCATAAGCAGATGTACTGGTACCGAGAAGCATAAGGGCCAAACTAGTTAAGAAGGTATGTAGGCTTAACCGGACGTGGTCGAAATAGATGGTCCCTTTGATGGCAAGGGCACCGGCAAGGCATAGTCCTGTTGCAGCAATAATTAACCCAGGCAGAATAAAAGTTAAAAAGGGCTGGAAGATAAATAGTAAATCAACTAGAACCCGCAGTATCCGCCACCCATCCCGAAGGGGGCGTAATTTGCTCTCTCCAAGGCGGGGACGGTAAGTTATTGGAATCTCTGCAGTGGTAAATCGCATTCTGCTTATTTTTACCACGATTTCAGTTTCGATGGCAAAGGTAGAAGATTCTAAACTTATTGCCTTTAACACGTTACGCCTTAAACCGTATAACCCTGACAGAGGATCGTTACCCGTGAAGCCAGAAAACTTCTTAATTAACCTTGTTATTAACCAGTTACCAAACTGATTGAGAAGAGGTATATGCTCCCTGTTTGTGCGGTATGTAAATACCGCGTCCACTTCATCCAACTTTTGGACTATCGCTGGGATAAACATAGCCGGGTAGGTCCCGTCAGCATCCAAAAAAATTATATATTCCCCATTGGCCGCTTCGAAACCGGTCCGCATTGCCGCCCCTTTACCACGGTTCGTGACGTGTCTAATTACTTTATCAGATAGATCTTGTGCAAGTTCTGCCGTTTTGTCCGTAGAACCGTCGTCCACTACGATGATTTCCGCTGATTTTCCAGCGAGAACCTCCCTAACCTCCTCTAGCGTAGCGCTAATACCTGCTTCTTCGTTGTAAGCTGGAATTATTACGGATATTTGTGGCATTAGGATCACCTCGCCTTATTTGGTGCTTTACTCTCGTTCGTTTGAACCAAACCTCTTTAACTTACATAGTATAATCGGCTCCAGATAATTATGTATTTCAACGCAGCTTCCCTTGATTATCGCAAGATCGTATCGTTTTAGAATACCAGGGGCCTCTTGAAAGCTTTCTTTCGTAGTAAGCAAAAAGAATGGTCCGGAGTGAGCTACAAGGACTTCTTTAACTTCCTGTTGCCACCTTTCTGAAGCCGCACCATCAAAATTGCTTTGTACCCGGACAAAGCGGGTCTCGCGAGGGAACGAAGGAACAACGAATGCAGTTGGCGAGTACGACGTCATTATTACCATGCCGTTTTCTAAGCCTGGAATCGCCGGAACGGATGTTCCAAAGTAATTAGAATCGCACCACGGTAGACGGCCCCAGTTCGGGGCTTTCATAGTGCCAATCATCAGGCAGAATACAAGGGTCACTAAAAAGAACCTGAATGCTGAGGTGGAGATTATGTGAAGTATTAGAAGCACTATGAGGAATGGGGCTAGTAATTCTAGTGGAGCAAGGTAACGGTAATATGAGAAGACCGCAGCCCAAGTTACCAGGGACGTAATAAAAAAAGCCAATAGAAAATTTAACTCAGCAGGTGTGGTACGATCTCTTTTGCGTATGAAATACCAGGCTAACATCGTAACATAGATTAGCGCTAGCGCTATCGTTAGTGGAAACCTGATTGCTTTGAAAGGTAATTCCAAGATTTTGTGAGGTCCTAGGCCAACAAAGGAGAACGGGAGCATCAGGTATTCTCCAACGGTTTTGGGTAGCCAACGAAGGTCCTGACAAGATATAGGAAGAGCATAGGGGGATCTAAATATCTGGTTGAAAAAAGGGAAAAATGGGTTTTTAAAGTGAACGTATAGGAAAGCCATCCAGAAACCACCCGTTAAAGCAAATCCCAAAGCAATGCCTACCATAAATAGACAAAAACTCTTTGAAGATACAAAGATATTTCTGGATGAGGAGATCTTCCCACATACAATTAGAAACGCTATTGCTCCAGCAAGGGCGTAGGGCGCAAAGGCCAGTTTTATCCCTGCAGCACAACCAAAAAGAAAACCCGAGAAGAGAACCCAGCGCGACAGCGTTTTAGGTTCGTCTGGTGGGTTGAAATTCAACTTAAGCAATAAATACAAACCACCTAAGACAAAAGGCGAGAGAGTCAAATCCCCCATTGTAGTACCGAGTTCTGAAATAGCAGTAGGCCCATACATACCGAGAAAGGCACATGAAAATGAAACAATCCATTTCAAGATAGGCCGGAGTGGAAGAACTAAAAAGGCGATGATGAAGAGAAGATACCAGTTTATCCCCTGTACCCCGCCTAAGATGAAGCCAACAAGCTTTGGCGGGAAATTACTGATAAGAAAATAATGAAAAATATCTAACACAGGGTTGAAAAAGGTCTGGAGTTGAGCCGGAATGTAATCCTTGAAAGTCCGACCAGTTATAATTGCATATCCGTTATAGAAATGGTAATTCCTTAGATCCCAATTTGCGTCTTGACCAAGCAATAAAGATAAAAATCCGAAGGTTATAGTACAGATTACCAACATCAAAATTGAGTGTTTCCTACGCATGTTATTTCCTCCGTACGAATTATGAGTAAAACATTTTTTAATTGATAGGCAAGCATCTTCAGAGTATCGAGCGATTTTATAGTTTTTTCTTCACGGCGGCAGTAGTTAGATATTTGCTTCTCCAAGATCTGCCGGTAGTGTAAATAACTTTGTGTCACAAGGGGAGCGATAATCATTATCAACATGTCAACTCCTTGATAACGTAACTCAGATAAACCGTTCAGCGTAACCGTTGGTCCAGGGGTGCTTCACCTTAGTGGTTTTGTGCTTTACACCCAAAATAAGGCATGTAGCACCATAGTAGTGCCCGTAAGTGGGTTCGGATGAGCCGTATTCCTTGCCGTTATCAGTCAGAACCCGCTGTAACTTAACACCCATAAGATGGATAATCGTAATGGACGTAGTTTAGAAAATCAGCAGCGGAATCAGCCGTCTTATCGGTGTAGAGCCGTGCCCAACCATAGCTGCTGGCGCAGTCCACCCCAACCTGGACATACACTTTTCCAATACCAGCCAGGCGGCCGATAAGCTTCCCGTCCTGGCTCATCAGGTATCCTGGTACGGGAGCATGAACGTGCCGGTACTGGCTGGCCTCCTTGTCCAACTCCCAGGCTGTTTTCTCCTGCGGAGGCTGCAGGGAGTCAATCCATTTAAATCGTTTGTGCCTAGTATTGAGGCCGTTCCGTTTGAGTACTCCTTATACGGCGGTTTCGCCGACAATAATGCCGCCGTTTTCCGGCTTTCTCAGTTCAGCGCTGATTCTTCTCGGGCCGTAAGCAGGGTGGTCCCGGACAAAAGCCAGAATGGCTTCCTCAATGTCCGGTGGGGTCTGATTGGGTCTGATGCCTGGTACACGTTCTTTATCGTGGAGGCCGGCCACACCCTGTTCCTTGTACCTTTCCAAAAACTTTTAGAAGGTGGTATGAGACATCAGACATCTTCTTGCTATTTCCCTGCGAGTGTAAACTTTTCCCTTATCGAGTTTCATGGCTTGCTTTCTGTAGCGTAATGCTGTAGGATGAGTATACACAGCTCTTCCCCCTTATGGTAGATTTGGCCATCACCATTATAAGGGGAGCGCTGTGCGTACTCAACCACCTGGGGCAAGCCCGGGTGGTCGTTTTATTTCCCAGTTAATCCCAACATGTCAACCCATATCCAACGTAGCACAGCTTATTTAGCTTGACCAACCTGAATATGTCGAACCTTTACCTCAGATATGCCTTCCAAGAGCGACACGTTGGTGGGGAGCCCCAATCTTTGTAACACGGAATTCAATTTCGATAGTACGGCTCGCGGCGAATAGTTTGCCTCTATATGCTCGATGCTTTTCCGACTGAGTTTCTTCCACAAGATCCTCGACCGATACAATTCAACAACTGCCTTTGCAAACTCCTCAGGATCATCTCTTATAACAGCGGTCTCGCCGTCTATCAGGTCCATCCCCTCCGCCCCTATCGTAGTAGTCACCACCGGTAGTCCGTAGCTCATGGCGTGGCCTATCTTGCCCTTCATGCCGGCACCATACCGTAGGGGACTAACGAAGATGCGACATTTATCAAACCACGGAGCAACGTCAGGTACCCAGCCCACAACACGAACACCGGTAATCTTTTTTAAACGCTTAATTTCTTCCGGCACATTACTACCAATAACGTAAAACTCTACATCCTGGAGCTCGCGCCGAATGAGAGGCCATATCTCTACAACGAACCATTTGACACCGTCCACATTAGGGGGATGCATATAGCTACCCAGAAAGAGCACACCTGACCGTGTTTCAAAATCTCTGAACTCTTGTTCTGGGGTAGGATGAATATTTGGTATTACGCTGACATTGAGTGCTGAATCAATTTCAAGCAGTCGTTGTTGTTCTTCCTTCGTAACTACAAGAGTCATGTCGGCAGTCTTCGCAAGATATATTTCGATAGCTTTGTATCGTTCGGCCGATAAACGAGCATCTTCACTATGTTCTACAGCGGCCCGACGCGCCTCCCTAATGAAGTGGAGATCAACGGTATCATAAACTATCTTAGTTTTGGGTGAGAAATGACGAATAATGTCTATCTTGTTAAAAGATACATCCGGTCTGCATAATATTATAAGATCAAACTGATTCGCGCGTTCTTTTATAAATAACTCAAATGTAGTGGCACCGTAAATAACTTCAACGCCCAATTGTTGCAAATCAGACGTGTAAGGTTCAAGCCTAGATAAGTTGTCCGGGTAAAATGTAATATTCCATCCCAACTCATTAAAAAGCTCGATTATTTGCCGCATGCGAAAAGAGCCTGAATCCTTGTCCCATTCAGGTACATAGTGATCCACAATTAACACTTCTGGCTTTTTCCCCCATCGTCGCGCCCGCCAAACCAGGCTCGCTTCCGGCGGCCAGTGGTGTTGCTGGAGCACCTCACGCCACTTGTCCACAAACTTTGGACGGTTTATAGCCTGAAATGCTTTGACACCCTGAGACTCATCTCGACCCGCGGTGACACCTTCAAAGTGAATTACTTCTACCTTTGGCTGATACACGACTTTAAGGCCCAAATTTCTCGCGGCGAAGCAAAGGTCGGAGTCCTCATAGTACGCAGGTTGGTAGCGTACATCGAAACCACCTAAGGCTTCAAATACCTCCCTTTTTACAGCCAGGCAAGCCCCAGAGCAATAGTCTACTTCTCGCAGAAAGTTATACTCGGGCTTGTTGGACTGATCTCCTCTGCCGTAATTCCAACCGGTCCCATCGTTCCATATTATCCCGCCTGCTTCCTGCAAGGAACCGTCCGGATATAGTAGTTTTGCCCCTACCAAGCCAATGCTCGCATCGGACTCAAAGGTGCGTATGAGTTCAGAAAGCCACCCGGGTTTTACTACTACGTCATTATTTAAGAAAACTAAATATTCCCCACGCGCAGCTTGACTTCCTCTGTTACAACCCGTTACGAAACCATCGTTTTTGGAATTTCTGATTACCCTTACGCGCTCAATACGGTCCAGCCAGGTCCTGGTTTCATCTTGAGACGCGTTGTCAACTACAATAACTTCGTAGGGCACCCCTTCGGTATTTTGAGCAATCGACCTTAGACAGTTGTACGTGTAAAGCCACTTATTGAATACTGGAATAATAATGGAAGCTTTTGGGTGACTAACCTCAGGCAGAGCAAAGGGGGTAAAATCATCCGTAAGTAATGTTTGTTCTCCTTTCCTCTCAGAAAAACCATGATTTTTTGCCTTTTTATGCCTGGCAAATACCAGCCAATTTTTTATTTTTTTGACGAGAACTATCGGTCCCGCGGTTATCAGTACTTTTAAAGCTTTCTGGCTTAATTCGAAGATTATCCGACGCCTCGTTCCCGATGGGAATAACTTGTCTGCAAACCTCCGATACCGCGCGATAAGAAACCACCCAAGCGAACTACGAATCAAGAGTATTTCGGTATCCTTTTCTACCAGCTGTTTTCTTAGTTGATTGAGAGTTTCTTCAAGCTGTGCAATAGTCCGCTCATTTTCGGTTATCCTAGAGCATAGGCGCTCCTTCTCGGCAGCGTGTTCTTGCTCCCTTTGGGCCAGCTGATTTCTCAGCTGTGCCAAATTCTCCTCCAAACTTTTTACTTGAGCTTCCTTTTCTTTTAAGCGAAACCCCAAGCTTTTAGCTTGGACATCAAGAGCCTCTACTTGCTTTTGCAGATAGTGAATTTGAAAGTTCCTTTGCTGTAACTTTGCTAGCACATCATGATAGGCATCTTCAAAGACACCCGTTTCAATTTGCATTGCTGGCATAAAGTAGTTCTTATATAAGTTATCCTTAATTATACCTTGATGTTCCTTTAATGTTTTAAGGTCTCTTTCCAGGCTTTCGGAATAATCAGGAGGATTATTCTGGAGGACCTCAAAGGTAGACTTCAGTTCATCAAAGTTGTTAAACAGATAAGCATCTAGGTTTCTGTCTTGCATAAAAAAGACTAGCTTATCTTGACCGCCGCACAAGGCGAAAGGAACATTATGCACATACGCAAAAATAGCCCCATGAAGGGAAGCAGTTATGAGATAATTGAGTTTGCCTATGATAGTAAAAACCTCTTCAGGTGTCAAAATCGGAAGCAACGTAGCATTCTTTACTTTCTGGCTGAGCCTCCCGAGATACTTGAAATCATGGTTGTAATGAGTTATCGGTAAAAAATAAACGTGATAAGGTTGGGTTGATAAAAATTGTGCCAATAACTCTTCATCAATTATTCCATCCCATAACTGAACGCCAACTGACGGTTTATGGATTCGTAGGTCAATCTCTACCAAATCGTCAAGAAGCATAGTGGTACAGGGTACTACTTTAACTTCTTTTGTGAGATAATAAAGCTTATGCTTGTCCCCACTGCTCCTAACGGATACATAAAGATAATCGTTTAGGTACTGTAGGTCATCCGGGAAACCAACTATACCACAAGCGTTAAGGATATGGGGACCGGCTACTCTAAACTTGTCGTAGAAAAAATTTGGGCTCGGTTGCAGAAGATAGCCACCACCAATAATTATCGTTTGATAATCTTTCGGATGAAACCGACCTGGTACCAGCTCCTCAAACTCCACTCCTATTTTTCTTAGCATTTTTCTTAAACTTATGCCAATCGCCTGATCACCAATGTTTCCACTAATGTTATCGTACAAAATGCCTACTTTTTTCATCCTTTCATCCCTTTCATTAATCCTTGCATCCAAAACAGTCCAATATGACGAAAACATTTCTTACACGCTGAGGCCAGTTATTGTCACTAATTGTCGTATAATTCTTCACCTGGGCTTCAGTACAGCATCGCGATATGGCTTTTACGGTAACTTCTTGAAATTCTTTTGCTGTTCGTGCCAAATATACAGCGACTTTCGGCCACTCTTGCGCCAGTCGTTGCAGCTCCGGCGTGGCCGTGGCCACCACCGGCAGCCCGAAGACCAGGTACTCATTAAGCTTGGCCGGGTGCATGGCGCCCGCGTAAGGGTCGGAACGGTAGGGAATAAGCCCCACATCGGCAGCTCGCAAGACCCCGGCCAGTTCAATATATCGACGGCGAGGCGGTAGTAGGTGAAGGTTGGGCAACTTAGGAAGCACTACTTCGCCGTGGGCCACGGGCCCCATCAGGATGACGGAACCGTGGGGAACCGCCTCACACAGCGCCGCGATGGCTTCCACCCACAGCTTCCGGTTGATACCGCCTATATACACCAGGCGCGGACGCGGTAGACGAGCTACATCAGGCGGTATTTCCACCTCGGCCTCCAGAAGTTCTGTGTTGAAGCCGTCGCGGAACAGGACCGGGTTTTTGGTGTGGTCCCGGTATTGCTCCAGCAGTGTCGCGGAAGCGAAAAGCGTAACGTCCGCCCGCCGTAAAAGCCGCCCTTCGAAGGGTGCAAGGCGCGGTTCCACCTGTTTCGGGTCGCTCACCACATCGTAAACCACACGTGCCCAGGGAAAGGACTCGATCAGGTGTAGCACCAGCGGCGTGGCGAGATAAGTGAGCAACAATACTTCCTCCGGCCGCAGCTTTTCCTCTTCCAGAAACCTCTGCACGCGCCGCTTCAAAAGGGCGTAATTCCAGGCCACCGCCGCTGTATTGTAGGGCCAGGGTGCGGCCAGAGGCGAGTAAACCGCCAGATTTTCGGGCACCGGTTCTCCACATTTGTCGGCTGGACGGATAAATGCCACTTGCAGCCGTTGTAGGATGCGCGGCAGATCCGAGAGACGCGGAGACCGTACGGCAGTATTTTCTACAAACAAAACTTTAAGCCCCATCTGTGCCATGCCGGCGGCCAGGTGGTGCACCCGCTGCCGCAGGAAATTCCAATCAACCGCCGCCAAGATGACGGCACCGCAAATCCTTAGCAAGGGATAGTTCCTCCTACCATTTTCCCCCACCCGAAAATAGATAAAATTAACCCGGCCAACCTTTGAAGATGCTTTCCAGATGAACGGTGAACCCGGAGCTGCAATCCCGCTTCACCCCGCCGCCCCGCCCATAAACTCCGCATACGCCCGGGCCACTTCCCTGGCCGGGCCCTGCATCCTTATCTCCCCCCGGTCGAGCCACACCGCCAGGTCGCACAGTTCCGCCACCTGCTTTGGCGCGTGGGTGACGAAGATGATGGTCTTCCCCTGCCCCTGCAGTTCCCGGATGCGGGCCAGGCACTTCTCCTGGAAGGCCAGGTCCCCCACGGCCAGCACTTCGTCGATGAGCAGGATTTCCGGGTCCACGTGCACGGCCACGGCAAAGCCCAGCCGCATGTACATGCCCGAGGAATAGTTGCGTACCGGGTTGTCGATGAAGTCGCCCAGCTCGGCAAAGGCGATGATGTCGTCCAGGCGCTCCTTGATCTCTTTGCGGGTCAGGCCGAGGATGGAGGCGTTTAAGAAAATGTTCTCCCGGCCCGTGAAGTCGGGGTGGAAGCCGGCGCCCAGCTCCAGCAGGGTGGAAACCCTCCCCTTTACGCGCACTTCACCCTCCGTGGGGTATAAGATGCGGCTGATTACTTTTAAAAGGGTGCTCTTGCCGGAGCCGTTGCGGCCGATGAGGCCCACGGTTGTTCCCCGCGGCACGGTGAGGTTTATGTTTTTGAGCGCCCAGAAGTCTTCGGCGCGCTGCCGGCCCCAGAAGATGACCCGCTCCTTGAGGGATATTGCCCGCTCGTGGTAGATGCGGAATTTTTTCCATAAATTTACTACTTCCACTGCAGCCACGGGATGCCCTCCGCTTTAAATTTCTTCGGCTATGTTGCGCTGCAGCCGGTTAAAGAAAACCAGGCTCAGCGTCAAAAGAACTGCCAGGCCTGCGGCCAGGTAGCCCAGGGACGCCCAGTCGGGCCAGCGGCCGTAGAAGAAAATGGCCCGGTAGGCTTCCATCAAGGGGGTGGCGGGATTGAGGCTGAAAAAGGGCTTCACTTTCGCCGGTATTATGTCCACCGGGTAGAGCACGGGGGTGAGAAAAAACCACACGGTCATCAAAATACCCACGATGTGCTCCAGATCCCGGAAGTAAACGTTGGCCGCCGAAACACAGAGGGCCAGGGAAGTCACCAGCATGGTTTCCACCAGCAGCACTACCGGGAAGGCCAGGAGCGCTGCGGTGAGCTTAATTTTGAAGGCCAGAAGGGCCGGAACGAGGATTAAAAGGCTTAACAGGTAGTTGACCAGGTTGGCCAGGACCACCGAGAGGGGTAGGACCTCCCGGGGGAAGTAGATTTTTTTAATCAGGGCGCCGTTCTGCACCAGGCTGGCCGCTCCCTGGAGGACTGAGACCGAAAGATAGTTCCAGGGTAAAAGGGCCACAAAAAGAAACATGGCGTAATTTTCGATTTGAGCCCGCATGACAAAAGAAAATACGACGTTATAAACGACCAGCATAAGAAGAGGATTGAAGAATGTCCACAAAAAACCGAGCACCGACCCTTTGTAGCGTGCCCGGAGCTCTTTGGCCACCAGATTTCTGAGCATTTCCCTGTAGGCGTAAATCTCTTTGATCTGCTCACACATATTATTGCACCTGCTTGATTTATCCCTGCAAGGCCGGAACTGCCTTCAACTGCTGAAAAGCCGCTTCAAAACTTTTGTTTATCTGCCCGGCTTCCTTTACCAGCTTTTTCGCTTCCTCCGTTTTACCCTGCTTTTCTCTCACCAGAGCCAGCCACAGGTACGCTTCTCCTTTCAACTGATTATCCTGCAGAGCGGCCTGCAGGCTTTTTTCCGCTCCCGGCAGGTCGCCCAGCAGGTACCGGGCCTGTCCCACGCCCAGGTGTACTCCGGGCGTAACGGAGAGCATGGGGGCGTCTACCCAGAGCTTCTTCTCTTCTTCCCCCAGCCCCGCCACGCGGGCCTGGATCATCTCCGGTACCTTCAGGGCTTCCTCCAGGTGCCGGCGGGCGGCATCCCTGTTGCCGGCCTGCAGTTCACCCCTGCCGGCGGCAGCGCAGGTGGCGGCCAGAGTTTCGTACCAGGCGATCTGGTACGGTGCCAGTTCCACTGCCCGGCGGGCGTAAGCCACGGCGCCGGCATACCTGCCGGCGGCCAGGGAGGCCCGGGCCAGGTCGGCCTGGCGCCCGGCGCTGAAACGGCTCAGGGCGGCGGCCCGGCGGGCTTCCTCCAGGGCCTGCCGGGGCCTGCCCGTACTGAGGTAAATGCGCATCAGGACGGTATGGTAGTCGGCATTGAAAGGATTATAAGCGGCTGCCTTTTGCATGGCGGCCAGGCCCTGCTGGACGTTTCCCTGCTGCAGGTATCCGGTTGCCTGGCGGGCGTAGCTGTCGGCAGAGGCCAGGAAGAAAGCAAAAAGGAACACTATGGCGCTGACAACGGAGGCTGCGGCCAGGACGGCTGGTTTCGAGGGTTGGCTCCTGGCGCTTTTTACACGCCGCATTAGGGTAACTGTTGTTTGAGCAGGTTCACCTGTTACCTGTAAGATCTTCTTGCGTTTAGCTTTTTTAGCCATTTTTATCAGTCCTTAAATACTAAATCCTATCTCTTTATCACTTTTTAGGCATGGATTGCCCTCAGTTCGAAGTATTCAGGTACAGGTTCATCAGAAGGCATTGATAAAAACTCATGTAATTCATTTATCGGAACGGGTGCCGTGTAAATTTCGGGATCTTCCCTGCGGGCATCTTCGAAAGAGTCAATGGCTTCTTTTAATTTAAAAATAGCCTCGTCCTTTGTTTTTCCCTGGCCGATCAGGCCATTTTCCAGACATAAGGCCACCCAGTACCCGCCACTTTTCTTTAAAACGAAAGTAAAAAAGCCATTACGGAATTGCATCATCACTCACCTTCCACACTTATTTCCCTGTTTCGATTATAACCTGAAACCCTGACGCAGGCAAAGAGAGTCCACAACGCCAGTGTTAGAGCCGAAAGAGACAGGTCGAAGTCAACTGCTGCGTGCAGGCCCACGGCCAGGGCTCCGGCGGTCATGGCCCAGGCCATGGCCCGGCGGGTGCTGCCGGCGGGCGCGCTCCAGTACGCCCGGTGGGCGGCACACAGGAAGGAGGCCCAGATGCCCAGCATCACAAGCAGTCCCACCATGCCAGTCTCCACGGCCACCTGGAAGTAGTGGCTGTGTACCTCGTTGGAGTTGTACAGGTAGCCCTGGTAGGCCCGGTAGGCCTCTTCCCAGCCGCCGCCCCCCCAGCCCAGAACGGGGCGGTCTTTAATCATGGCCAGGGCATCTTTAACAAAATAGGCGCGTTCAAAGGCATTGCGCAGGTAGGTAAAGCTTGTCACCTTCTCCAGTGCCTGAGGGTGTGCAGCCAACACCACCGTGCCTGCAATCAAACAGGCGATTACTATAGAAGCCAAAGCCACATTCACCCGCTTTTTATTTTCAAACCACTGGGATAAAAAGCGCCTTTCCGCAAAGCCATAAGCCCACTGCCCGGCCAGCACCAGAGCCAGCCCGCCGGAAAACCAGAGCCAGGCCGTTCCCATCTGTTTGGCCATGGCCGACGCGATGAACTTATGGGATGCAATATAACCAAGGCCGCCCACATACAGCGCATGCAGCAGTACCGGCAGCCGCTTTTGCCAGTGCAGCCCGATCAGGTAGAGCACGAACACTGCGCCGGTGATGAGCAGGCCGCCGCGGGATTTGGTGCCGAAGAGCACGGCCAGGATGATGAAGTTGGCCGCGGCGTAAAAATGCCCGTACGGCCGGCATTCCAGCAGGCGCCGGGGCAGGGTTTTGAGCAGCGTCCGGTCGGTAATGCTTTCACCCACGGTGCGGGAACCGTAGTTCGCCCAGAAGAACAGCCCCAGGAAGCCTGCCAGGGCCAGGTAGCTGGCCAGGGCGTTGGGGTACTGGAAGGTAGAATAAATCCGTCCGTTTAGAAAACCGTCCTTTATATATACTAGGCCGGTGGCCGTGAAGAGACCGGCCAATGCTACACCGGCGGCGGCCAGATAAATGACATGCAGCAGCCGGCCGGCGTCTTCTTCCCGCTCCACCACCTGAACGGCCACCCAGTAGGCCAGGAAATACAGGATGTTCTTGACGATCTCGTCTACGGCCAGGCCGTAGTTGACCGCCCCGAAGGCGGCAATAACGTACACCAGAGGCAGGGCCAGGGTGAAATAGTCCAGGGAGTGCGATAAAAAGCTGTAATCCCGCCGCCCGTGCTTCCAGAGCCAGGTGAACCAGAAGACCACCGCCGCACTCATCAGGGCCAGTTCCTGCTCGGGAGGGAAGAAGAGCCCCCGGAAAAAGGGTGGGAAAAAGAGCAGCGCCGCCAGTCCCCAGAAGGCGACCTGGCAGGTCCAGGGGCGGGCAGCCGCCGTTACTGCAGCCAATTCCCTTGTGCGATTTGCCCGGGAGGCTGTGGCAGTTGCTTTGGCCATGGGTCTAACTCCTTCTGTGTTATAAAGTTTTGTCAGGATACTTAAGGCACAAGTTACACCATTCTACAATAATTCCTTAATTCCTCCTTTTTTGTTGCAAAATCTTCCTGCAAAAAAATTAACATAAAAAATTGCAGGCGGGGTTACCCGCCTGTTTTCCTCAATGCCGCGTTCCCAGCTGTTCCACCCGCTCTTCCGGGCTGATAATGCTGGTGATGCGCACGCCGAAGTTTTCGTTGACCACCACCACTTCCCCACGGGCCACCAGGGTGCCGTTCACCAGCACCTCCACCGGTTCATCCACCAGGGAAGAAAGTTCCACAATGGCTCCCGGCGTCAAACCCAGTACCTCCTTAATGGGCCGCCGGGTGCGGCCCAGGACCACGCTGACCTTCAGGGGGATGTCCAGCAGCAGCTCCAGCTTACGCTGCTCCTCTTCGCTTAAGGTGGCAAAAGCGCGCCTTTCACCGCTCGCAGGCGGTGCCCCTACAACCCTTGCCGGGGGTGTTTCCACCCGGGCAACCGCCGGCTGTGGTTCAGGGGGCGGGACGGTCTCCTGCCCTCCGGCTGCCGGTTCCGGGGCGGGAGCTGTCGTTTCCGCCGTTAACTGCTCTAAAAGGATGGCGGCCTCCTCCCTGGCCGTCTCCAGGCTCATGATCTGCATGATCTCCGTATCCACCAGATCGCCGATGGTCATCTTAAAAGAAACCACGACAATGGGGTCTTCGATGGGCAGCCGGTAACCGGCCCCTCCTTCGGACACCTCCAGTACTGTGGTCTGGGGTGGGGAGATGTTGATGGTACGGCGGAAGATGGTAGCTAAAGAGGTGGAGGCCGTGCCGATCATCTGGTTCATGGCTTCCGAGGCTGCCGAAAGCTCCAGTTCGGAGATCTGTTCCGACACGTTGGTACCGTCGCCGCCCATCATCAAATCGGCCATGACCATGGCGTCCTTTAACTGGATGATGAGTACGTTGAACCCCTTGAGCCCTTCCTTAAACTCCACCTGAATGATTACATAGGGGACCTTAAAGCTGGCAAAAAGCTTTTCCTGCGTGCAGGTGACCACCCGGGGGCTGGTAATGGTTACTTTCTGTCTCAGGAGTTCGGACAGGGTGGTGGCTGCGGAGCCCATGGAAATGTTGCCAATTTCCCCCAGGGCATCCCTTTCTTCGGGGGTCAGGTCCACTGCGGTCAGGGGGCTGCTTTCCGGCGGCGCTTCACCCACTGTCGAGATGGTGCCTGCAGGTTCCCCGGATAGTTCAGGGGCCACCCCGGAATCAATGTCCGGAGCCTCCATATATTCCCCTGGAGTATCCTCGCGGGCCACTGTGGAGGTAGCAGCCGCTTCTTCCGCCCCCTGTCCGGCCTGCGGGTCCTCTTCCGGCGCAGGTTCTCCGCCAGCGGCCTTTAGCAGGGCGTCTATTTCTTCCTGACTTAAAAACTGATTATTATCCGGCACCATTTACTTCCTCCTCAATGAGCGATACCACCTGCACCGCCATATTCTGTCCCACCCGGCCGGCCTGCACGCCAAATTTACGCTCCCCTTCCACGTAAAGGTCCAGGTCCTGGTTTAGATGGCGGTTTAACACCAGTACGTCTCCTTCCTGCAGTTGCAGCAATTCATGCACGGTGATTTCCGTTTCTCCCAGGATCACCTGCAATTCCACCCGGGAAAATCCAAGCCAGTGGCTCAGCCGCTCCAGATCCTCGGGGCGGGGGCCCCCCACCTGGCGGCTGAACTGCTGGCGCACCGAAAGCCGGGATATCACCGGCTCCATCAATATATACGGCAGGCACAGATTGATAAAACCCCGCTCTTCTTCGTTAATGGATACGGCAAAGGTGATCAGCGCCACCACTTCATTGGGTGAGTACAGCTGCTGCATTCTGGGGTTGGTTTCGATGGCCTGGACTTCCGGCTCAACGGTATAAAAATCATGCCAGGCCTGGGCCAGGTGCTCTAAAATGCGTTTTACCAGCCGCCGTACCACCGTCAGCTCGATGTCGGTCAGTTCCCGTATCTGAACTGTGGAAGTACCCGGCCCGCCGAAAAGCAGGTCCAGCATGGGAAAAACCACCTGGGTATTGGTTTCCATCAGTGCCGAACCTTCCAGGGGTTTTAAACTAAAAACGGCCAGGGCCGTAGGGCTGGGAATGGAACGGATGAATTCTTCATAGATCATCTGTCCCACCGAAGCCATTTCCACGCTGACCGTGGCCCGCAGGTAGCCGGAAAGGAAGCTGGACAGGAGCCGGGCAAAATGCTGGTGCAGCATTTCCAGGGTGCGCAGGTGCTCCTTGGAAAATTTATTCGGCCGGCGGAAGTCGTAGGGTTTGACCGGGGAAGCCGGGGACTTTTGGGCCTCCTCCAGGCTCAGTTCACCGGAGGTAAGGGCCGCCAGAAGGGAATCTATTTCCCCCTGGCTCAGGACTTCCTGCATTCAACACGCCTCCTTATGGTATTACTTGCGGGAACGGGATAGCACCCGCTCAATAGCCTGCAGGAGACGGTCCTGTTGAAAGGGCTTGACAATGAAGTCCCTTGCTCCGGCCTGGATGGCGTCCATGACCATGGCCTGCTGACCCATGGCACTGACCATGATAATGCTGGCGTTGGGATCAATGGCCCGGATGGCCTTCACTGCGTCGATGCCGTCCATCTCGGGCATGGTGATGTCCATGGTGACAATATCGGGCCTTAATTCGGCGTACTTCTCCACGGCCTGCTTGCCGTTTTCAGCTTCCCCCGCTACTTCATAGCCGTTTTTGGTGACGATGTTTTTAATCATCATGCGCATGAAGGCAGCGTCGTCCACCACCAGGATCCTTTTACCCAATGCTGTTTCCCCCTCGCATGTTTTAAGAGCCCTGCCCTTCACTGAAACCGAGGGCGGCCATCAGCCGGTCGATGGCTCCCGGTTCGGTGAGCAGGAAAAAGTGCCCTTTAATCAATGTTTCCGCATTATGGAACAGCTCTGTTTCAATAACCAGCACCTGGTCTTCCACCCTTCCCGCGGCCACCATCAGGGAAGTCAGCACCGCACCCAGCATGTCGAAGGCAAACAGCGGCACGGTGGTGATCATTTTCAGGCCGGTCATCATGCTGATGGCACTGACAAAGGAACCGGTAAGCACATTGCCGATTTCCTTTATTGCCGATTGGGCCATTTCATCCAGTTCTCCGGTTGTACCCACCGGCAGGCCCATGAGCATGTCTACCAGGTGGAAGGTGCTTTCTTTGTCGAAGATATACAGTACTATGCTCGGGGCATCCCCCAGCACCCGCAGGCTCACACATCCCACCAGCTCCTCGTAGCCTCCCACCAGTTCAATCATTTCTTCAAAGGGCAGAAAGCTGCTGCGGGGTACCCGCATGTTCACCCGGCGGTTGATTAGCTGGGCCAGGGAGGTCACCGCGTTACCCAGCCCGATATTGCCGATTTCTTTAAGGGCGTCCAGTTCCACCGGTGAAAGAGGCCTGTAGCTCAAGAGCTCCCCCCCTTTGCCCCCTGCTTGCAGTAAAAACAGGTGCGTAACTTTTGCAATCCCAGCTCCCGGTAATTAAAAATCATTTCGCTTCCTCCAATAAATAATACCCCCCCCGGTACAAGGGCCCGGGCAAGTTTCTGGTTTAACCTGTCCTGAGCTTCCCTGGTAAAATAAATGGTCACGTTGCGGCACAGGATCAGGTCGTAACCCTGACCAAAGGGATCGTTCAGCAAATCGTGGCGCCTGAAGGTCACCCGCCGGCGGATATTTTCGTTAATGACAAAAAAACCGTTTTCCCGGGTGAAAAAACGGGCCAGCCGCTGCGAGCTTACGTTGCGTACAACGTCGGGGGGGTACCGGCCTTCTTTTGCCCTGACCAGAATGTTCTGATCTATGTCGGTAGCCTCCAGGTGGTGCAGGTGTCCCGGGGTAAGTTCTTCCAGGATGATGGCTACCGAGTAAGGCTCGGCGCCCGCCGCGCAGGCGGCGCTCCATATTTTCAGCGTTCTTTTTTCTTTTAAAAGGGCGGGTAAAACAATACTTTCCAGCTCCCGAAACCTTTCCGGGTCCCGGAAAAACTCCGATACGTTGATGGTCAGATAATCCAGTAAGGACTGGTAGGCTCCGGGGTCGTTTTTGAGATTCTGGAACAGTGCGCCATAGTCGGGAAGCTGTCGCCGCAACAGGTAGGCGTCCAGGCGCCTTTTCAGCTGAGTTTCCTTGTAGCTGTTCAGGTCCAGGCGAAAGTGCTGGCGCATCATTTCCTTGAACCGGGCAAAATCCATCTCAGATCACCTTCAATTTGCTCCCCAGCATGCGGATGCTCACCTTGCCGTTGCTGGTGTCGAAAATCATGGTCCGTCCCCGGTTGCCTCCCACTTCTTCCGCCAGAATGGGAATACCCGCGTCCTTTAACAACGCCCGGGCCTTTTCCACATTGCGCTGCCCGATGTTCAAAACCATTTTGTTGTCCAGGCCGGAGAACATCTGGGCTCCCCCCACCAGCTTGGCCTGCAGGCGGGATAATTGGGCGCCGTGTTTTTTCATTTCGTCGATCAATAGCGGTATGCCCAGATCGGCAAACTTGGCCGGCTTGGTGACGTTGCTGAACTGGGTGCTGTCGGGGAGCATCAGGTGTAAAAGCCCGCCCAGTTTAAGCACGGGATCGTAAAGGCTGACCCCCACGCAGGAACCCAGACCCAGGGTAATCAGCCGGGCCGGGTCCCTGCCAATTTTATAGTCGGCTATGCCGACCTGTATTTCCACAGGGTCGCTGGCGACCTTGGCCGGCTCCATTCCAGTCCTCCTTTTGAGACTGCCTGCCGGGGTTTCTCGGCTGCCCCGGACCGGCTACCCCTTTTATTTGCGCAGGTTATTGGCCATACTCCACATTTCATCAGCCGAGCTGATTACCCGTAAATTCAGCTGGTAGATGCGCTGGGCTTCAATAAGGCTGGTTAACTCGATCGTCAGGTCTACGTTGGAGGCCTCCAAACAACCCTGAATTAAAGTACCCGCGCCGCCGGTTCCCGGGTAATATTCCACCGGTTCGCCACTGGCTGCCGTGGGCAGGTAAAGGTTTTCTCCCCGGGCGGCAAGACCCGCCGGATTGGTAAAGGAGTAAAGGGCGAGCCGGCCTACCTCTTCCTGTTGCCGATCACTGTTTATTATCGTCACCCGCCCGTCGGAGTGAAGGGTGACGGACTGATATCCGGGGGGCAAAATTATTTCCGGTTCCAGGGGATAGCCCTGCTGGGTGATCAGGCGGCCGTCTGCATCCACGGTCAGCATGCCGGCTCTGGTGTAGGCGTATGCGCCGCCGGGAAGACGCACCCGGAAAAAACCTTTGCCCTGGATGGCCACATCAAGCGGCCGGCCGGTACGGATCAGGCTGCCGGGGCAAAAATCCCGGGAAACGGCGGCCACCCGCACACCGCTTCCCTCCGGGGGCGTGGGGCCGGGGGTGTTTGCTCCCGGCGGGGCTTTCCTTTCGGCGGGTATACCTTCCCGGCCCATTTCCTGGTAGAGCAGGTCGGCGAAACTGACTCCCTGCTTTTTGTAGCCGTATGTGTTGATGTTGGCCAGGTTATTGGCACAGGTGTCCAGGCGGATTTGCTGGGCAGTCAGCCCCGCAGCACCGGTTGAAAGGGCTCGCAGCATGGGATCACCTCATTAAGATATGTCTTATCGCCCGGACGGCAGGCCGTTTCTATGTGAAGGAAAGGCGTTACCGCAGCGCTCCCACCCGGTTGACCGCCAGATCCAGAAGCTGGTCCTGGGCCTGGAGCAGGCGCTGGTTGGCCTCGTAGGAACGGATGGCGCTGACCAGCTGCACCATGGAAGCGGCGGGATCTACATTGGCCCCTTCGAGATAGCCCTGGCGCACTTCGGGATTGGCCGCCGGTTGGGCGCTACCGGCCGGAGCCGTATAGTAGTTGTCTCCGGTTTTGGCCAGCAGGCTGAGATCGGCAAATTGTACAATACGCAGGCGGTCTATTGTTCCCTGTCCGGGCAAAATGATTTCTCCCCCGGCAGTAATGCGGAAATCATCGTTCTCCACCTGCACCGGGCCGGTTTCTCCCAGCACCCGGTTGCCCCGGGAATCCACCAGGTAGCCCTCGCCATCTATCGCCAGGTCGCCGTCCCGGGTGTAACGTTCCCCCTGGGGTGTTTGGACCACCAGAAATGTATTGGCGGTGGCCAGGGCCAGGTGGGTGTTTTTGCCCGTGGCTTTGAGGGGACCCGGGGAAAAATTGGTTACCACCCGGGTGACTGCTGCACCCTGATTGGTTACGCCCACATAGCGCCAGCGGGATCCAGTGGCCGCGGGTCCCCGGTCCTGCTGTTCCACCAGCAGGAGTTCGGGAAAAGGTTTTTGAATGACGCCGTCTGCCTTGAAGCCGCTGGTGGAGGCGTTGGCCAGGTTGTTGGCCAGCACGTCCAGCCGGGCCTGCTGTACGCCCAGGCCGGAAGCGGCCGTATAAATGCCACGGATCATGATTGGAGTTCCTCCCTAAAAAGTGTTGGAGATTTAGTGATTGCCATCGATGCGGATTTTCAAAATTTATCAGCTTAATTCTGCCAGCTTTTTGCGCAGGCGGTTGATGGCCCGGCTGTGCAGCTGGCATACCCTTGATTCGGAAACTTCCAGCACGGCCCCGATTTCCTTTAAGGTCAGCCCCTCCTGGTAATACAGGGCCAGCACCAGCTGATCCTTTTCCGGCAGGCTGGCCACGGCGCGGGCCAGAAGTTCCTTGTTTTCCTCCTCGGTGATGCGGTCCAGGGGGTCGGGGCTGGTTTCGTCGGGCAACAGGTCCCCCAGCCGGACGGGCTCACCGTTGCCCGTGGCCACCATTTCATCCAGGGAAAGGGTGAACAGGCGGTACAACTGGTTGTCCAGGTAGTGCACTTCGGCCCGGGTGATACCCATTTCCCGGGCCACTGCCTCCATAGATACCTTTTCCTGGTGCAGGTTTTCCAGTCTCTCCCGGGTAGCCCTGAGCCGCTGCAGCTTGTACCACAGGGTGCGGGGCATCCAGTTAGCCCGGCGTACTTCGTCCAGCATGGCTCCCCGCACCCGGATACTGGCGTAGGCTTCAAAATCGCACCCCATATCGGGGTCGTATTTGTCGATTGCTTCTATTAATCCAAAAACACCACAGCTTTCCAGGTCCTCCTGGCTCATGCACGCAGGCAGCTTGACGGCCAGCCGGCCGGCCAGGTACTTGACCAGCCAGAGATAAGACAGAATGAGCTGGTGGCGGATTTCCGGGCTCTTCGTTCGCTTGTACTCCTGCCAGAGCTTCTCCTTATTACCCACGCTCTCACATCCTAGCGCAGCCAAGCCTGTTCGGCCATGCACTGGAAAATGTAGCGCATGATCAGATCCTGCTGGGCGGTTGTAATGTCCACAAACTCCAGGGCCACGTGGTATTTTGACTTTTCCCTTTCCTGAAGACGCACCACCCGGCCCCGGAGTTCCATCTTCCGGGCACCGGTGCGCAGGGGCAGGTTGAACTCCACCAGCAGTTCCCTGCCGGGCAGGACCGGTTCGTCTATGGCCAGAAGCATACCCCCGCCACTGATGTCCACCGTAAAGGCTTTTTTGTACCGGGGGCGGCGGTTTTTCTCCGGAGGATGGGCGTAGTGGACCTCAAGGACAGTCTTCAAACGCACATGCTGGCGCTGTTGCACCCGCTGGCAATCGCCCGTGGGAGCCAGGCGGTAAAGGGGAATGGCTTCTATGGTACGCCCCAGGTAGCGGGCGGGGAAAATGAAGCTGGCATTTTCGTCGAAAAAACGGACCTTCACATTATCGCCCGGCGTCAGGACGAGCACATCCCCCCGCAGGCGGGGCATGGCGATGTGCAGTTCACCGCCTTTGATGTCCTGGATGGTGGAGGCATACCAGTCCCTTTCCCCCTCCCTTGCCACCTGTATCTTCTGGTTTATCCTGAGCTGGTCCAACAATATGAGTGACCTCCCGTACAGTTTCCCTAACGGTCAAATAACCTGGCCAGGCGTTGCACAAAACCTCGTAATCCCGGCCGGGGCGGTTCCTCCCGGGACCCGCCGCCGGTGAGGCAGCGGGCCATGGCGGCTACACTTATGGCGGGCTGGGAGCGGGGCTCTGCCAGGAAAAAAGGCCTCTGGTTCCGCACGGCCCGGATCACCGCCCGGTCCTCATTAATGGCACCCAGGTAGACGACCGGCAGGCCCAGAAAACGGTCGGCCACCATTTCCACCCGGCGGACGGTAGCCCGGGCCTCCTGTTCGCTGCCGGCCCGGTTGACTGCAAGCAGCACCTCCCGGTGGACCTTGAAGCGCGCCAGTACCTTAATCATGCTGTAACCGTCCGTGAGGGAGGTGGGTTCAGGGGTAATGACCACAATTACTTCCCCGGCGGCAACCAGAAAGCCCAGCACATTTTTGGAAAGACCCGCCCCGGTATCGATGAGAATGAAATCGGCCAGGTTGTCCAGAAGGGCCAGGGATGAAAGCAGCCTTTGCCAGCGGGCCCGGTCCAGGTTGGCCAGTTCCAGAAAACCGGAACCGCCGGAAATGAACTGCACTCCTCCCGGAGCGGGCACCAGCACTTCCCGGATATCCCGGTCCCTGTAGAGGCAGTCGTAGAGGGTACAGGGAGGACTTATTCCCAGGAGCACTTCCACATTGGCCAGGCCCAGGTCTGCGTCCAGGATAATCACCCGCTGGTTTAAAGCGGCCAGGGCCAGGCCCAGGTTTACCGTCAGGTTGCTTTTGCCCACCCCACCTTTGCCGCTGGTGACGGCGATGACCCGGGCCACGGCAGCCCGGGACTCCGCCGGCGGGACCACGTCTTCATCCGGGTTTACGCCTGCCATGGGGCTGCCGCCCGGGACGCGGCCGAAGATGCGCCCCCCTTTAGCCCCGGAAGCCCGCCCCCACATTGTTTTCGCCCCCCTCCAGGAGAAGGGTGGCCAGCAGCCGGGGGGTCATGCCGGCAATATCGTCGGGGACATTCTGCCCGCCGGTAACGTAGGCCAGTGGACGGCGCATCTGGTGGATCAGGTTTAACGCTCCTCCCCGGGTCTGGGTTTCGTCCAGTTTGGTAAAAATGAAATCCGAATATCCCACCCGGGCAAATTCCCGGGCCATATGTAAAAGATCCCGGTTGCGGGTGGTGGCGCTCAGGACCAGGAAAATCCGGCGGGACGGCGGCAGGGCGTCCATGAACCCCTTTAACTTGAGCAGCTGGCTGGCATTGCGGCAGGAAATGCCCTCGGTATCGATGAAAACGGCCTCCTTGTCTTGATGGGCTTCCACTGCCGATGCCAGTTCCGCCGGGGTCATCACCACTTCTACAGGCACGCCGATGGTCTGGCCGTAAAATTTCAGTTCCTCCACCACCCCGAAGTAGTGGCTATATACGGCGATTAGCGCTATTTTTTTCTGGTCGAAAAGGGCCTGCCTGGTGGCCAGCTTGGCCAGGGTGGTGGTTTTGCCGGCTCCCGTGGGGCCGATAAAGGCATGGATTTTGCTGCTGTGGTCCCGTGCAGAATAAACATCTTCCACCAGGGAGGCCAGCCGTCCCTTTAATTGCAGGAGCAAAAAGTCTTCGCCGTCCCCGGTGGTATCGTTTACCTCGAGACCGCGTAAAAGGTCTTCCACCACTCCTTCCATCACTTCCATGTCCAGCAGGCGCCGGCGCCATCTTTCAAGAACGTCCCCGTCCATCATGGTTTCCTCCTGTTGCCTCAGGATTATATTAAAGGGGGAGGGATTGTTTTCCTCCTTTTCCGGTCCTGAATTTGCGAGTGCTTTTACACCGGGAGGTAATATTTGTTCAGGGCCATCTTTGTTGAAAATGCTTTCTCTCAGGAGCATCACCCCTTCCCTCCGGGTCCGCTGCACCCCCGGGGGCGTAGTCGAAGGCGGGGGAAACGTCCCGGGAGTTACCACTTCCCTCAGGGCAGGAGGCTCAGCCCCGGACGGCCTTCCCGGAGGCAGTTCCGCCGGGGCGGGGGCCGCAGGCAGCTCGTCCAGGGCCGCAGTTACTTCCAGCTGCGGCGGGCGGAAAAAATCAAAAATGCTCTTCCTGGGCAGGCGGTAGCTGCCGATAATCACCGCATCGGGTCCCATGTCCTCCCTGATCAGGCGCATGGCTTCCTGCATTTCCCTGACGATATATTTTTTAATTTTCACTCCACAATCACCGTCCCCACCACTTCCACTTCGATACCGGGTGCGATTTCATTCAGGGATAACACGGCCACTGCCGGCAGGCTGCGTTCAATCAACCGCCGGAAGGGCAGCCTTATCCGGGGCGAACAGAGCACCACCGGGGTCAGGCCCTTCAGGCTCATCTTTCCGGCCTGCTCCTGCAGCCTTTCCAGGATCTTTCTGGCCAGCCCGGGTTCCAGCACCGGGTAGGCCCCGATCTGGGTCTGCTGGATGGAATCCGTGATGGTTTGCTCCAGCCGGGGGTGCAGGGTGAGTACGGCCAGCTTGTTTTCGGGCGTCAGGTAGAGCCGGCTGATGGTGCGGGAAAGACGGCTGCGCACGTGTTCGGTAAGAAAATCGTTATCCCGGTTTAAGCGGGCTCCATCGGCCAGGGCCTCGCAAATGGTCACCAGATCCCTGATGGGCACCCTTTCCTGCAGGAGATTTTGCAGCACCTTCTGCACTTCGCCCAGGGTCAGCAGATCGGGAACCAGTTCTTCCACCACCGCCGGGTCCTTTTCCTTGATGGCTTCCAGAAGTTCCTTCACTTCCTGGCGGCCCAGCAGCTCGTGGGCGTGGGCCTTGATGAATTCCGTCAGGTGGGTAACCATAACGGTGGAAGGATCCACCACTGTAAGCCCGGCCAGCTCCAGCCTTTCCTTTTCACCGGCCGGCACCCACCAGGCCGGCAGGCCGAAGGTGGGTTCGGTGGTGGGTATGCCGGGTATACCGGTAGCCTGGCCCGTGGGATCCATCGCCAGGTAGTAGCCGGGCATCAATTCTCCACTGGCGGTTTGTTCCCCCCGGATTTTAAAGACATAGGCGTTGGGGGCCAGCTGCAGGTTGTCCCGGATACGGATGGGCCGCACGTAAATACCCATTTCTATGGCGCACTGCCGGCGCACCGCCGCCAGCCGGTGCAGCAGATCCCCGCCCTGGGACTCGTCGGTCAGGGGAATGAGGTTGTAGCCGATTTCAATTTGCAGGGGGTCCACCTGGAAGTAGGTGGTCACGTTTTCCGGTTCCCGGCGGGTTTCCTGCACCTGCTGCCGCGCCCGGGCCTCCTGCCGGCGGGCCTCCTCCCTTTGCCTTTCCTGCACCAGGCTTCTGCCGGCGAGGAAACTGATCCCCGAGAGCAAAAGGAAAAGGATATTGGGCATGGCCGGGATGCATCCCAGGACGAAGAGGATCCCTGCCACCAGGTAGAGGATCCGGGGAAAACCGGTAAACTGCCGGGAGATGTCCGTGCCGAAGCTGGCATCAGAGGAGGCCCTGGTGACCAGGATGCCGGCGGCGGTGGAGATGAGCACCGAAGGCACCTGGGTCACCAGCCCGTCGCCGATGGTAAGCACGGTGAAGGTGCGCAGGGCTTCGGACACGGGCATGCCCATCTGCAGGGTACCGATGGCAATGCCCCCCAGGATGTTGATCAGGGTGATGATGATGCCGGCGATGGCGTCCCCCCGCACAAATTTACTGGCACCGTCCATGGCACCGTAGAAATCGGCCTCCCGCTGCAGCCTCCTGCGCCTTTCCCGGGCCTCGGCCTCGGTGATCAGGCCGGAGTTGAAGTCAGCATCAATGCTCATCTGCTTGCCGGGCATGGCATCCAGGGTGAACCGGGCAGCCACCTCGGCCACCCGGCCGGCACCGCTGGTGATTACTACAAACTGGATTACGGTGATGATGATGAAAACGATGAATCCCACCACGTAATTGCCCCCGGCCACAAAGTGCCCGAAGGCGTCGATGACGTTGCCCGCGTAGCCCTGCCCCAGGATCAGCCGGGTGGAGGAGATGTTCAGGGCCAGCCGGTAGAGGGTGGTTACCAGCAAGAGGGCCGGAAAGATGGAAAACTGCAGGGGCTCGGTGGTGAACATGGTAATCAGCAGGATCACCAGCCCCAGGGTGATGCTGATGGAAAGCAGTACGTCCAGGGCCCTGGGGGGCATGGGGATGATGATCATCAGCACGATGCCCACGATCAGGCCGGCGATAAGCAGGTCGGTGTTGCGTTTCAATTGTGATCTCAAGGTTGTGCCGGGTGCGGGCATGGTTTGTCCCTCCTTAACTTACACCGGCCGTTTTTTCAGGCGGTAGACCAGGGCCAGGATCTGGGCCACGGCCTGGTAGAGCTCCACCGGGATTTCCTGCCCGATTTCCACCTGGTGGTAAAGGGTCCGGGCCACTTCGGGATTATGTATGATTGGTACTTTATGCCCGGCAGCCAGTTCCCGGATGCGGCGGGCCAGGTCCCCGGCTCCTTTGGCCACCACCTGGGGAGCGGACATTTCCTTTTCGTCGTAGCGCAGGGCTACCGCCAGGTGGGTGGGGTTGGTGATTACCACCGTGGCCCGGGGCACTTCCTGCCGGATACGGTTGAGCAGGATCTGCCGCTGGCGGCGCCTTTGCCAGCTTTTGATGAGCGGGTCTCCTTCAGTCTGTTTGAGTTCATCCTTTACCTCCTGTTTGGTCATGCGCATGCTGCGCATATATTCCCACCGCTGGTAGAAGAGGTCAATTACCGCCAGGAGCAGGAAGGTACCGCCCGCGGCTGCGGCCGCCGCCAGCATGACGCAGGTCACCGTACTGAAGGCCGCCTGGGGGGGACGGTGAAAAACCAGCAGCAGCTCATGCAGGTGCGCTTTGACCACCAGGTAACTGACCCCCGCCACCACCGTTACCTTAAGGATGCTTTTACCCAGCTCCACCAGGGTGCGCAGGCTGAACATGCGGGAAAGGCCGCTGACCGGATTCAGCCGCTCCAGGTTGGGTTTGATCACCTCCGGAGCAAAGATGAAGCCTGTTTGCACCAGGTGCACCGCCAGGGCTGCACCGGTGAGCACCAGGAAAAACGGCGTGCACATCCATATCGCCCCGCGGGCGACATCGTAAATTACCCGGGGCAGGTGTTCGGGTGCCAGATCAAAGGCCAGACAGTTGCTGAAATACCAGGTGAGCTCTTTCTGCCAGTTTTCCATGGCCGGACCCCTTAAAAGGTAGGCCAGGATGACAGCCGCCATGAGCACTACTGCCGCGGCAAAGTCCCTGCTCTTCGGCACCTGGCCCCTGCGCCTGGCTTCCTGCAATCGCCTTGGGGTTGGGGCTTCAGTTTTCTGCTGGGCGCCCCCGCCGTGGGCCAATCTTCATCCCCTCTTTCCAATAAGTTAATAAATCAGGTGCCTGGCACGCCATTCATTAACTTATTTCGTATCACCCGGAAAGCCCGCGGATCACTGTGTACAGGTCCTGCTCCATCATGCGGACCATAGCCCGGAAGACCACGCCGAAAAGCGGAACCATCACGCTTAAGGTGAGGATGCCCAGAGCTATCTTCAACGGAAAGCCCAGCATGAAAATGTTCATTTCCGGAGCGGTGCGGCCCAAAAGGCCCAGGCAGATATCGATGATCAGCACCACCGCCACCACGGGGGCGGCAATCTGGACGGCCAGGGCCACCATGCGCGCAAAAATCTTGACCACGGTCAGGGTGGTGGTTCCGTCCAGGGCGGCACCGGTCAGGGGTACCAGTTCGTAACTCCTGGCCAGGCCGGCAATGAGCACGTGATGGCCGTCCAGGATGAGAAAGAGCACCATGCCCAGAAGGTACAGGAAACGGGAGCTGATGGTGGCCTGGTGGCCCATGGCCGGGTCGAAAAGGTTGGCCATGAAAAAGCCCATCTGGATGTCCATGATCTGTCCGGCCATGGTCAGGCTCTGGAAGACCAGGCTGGCAATGAAACCCAGGACCAGACCGACGCCGGCTTCTTCGGCCGCCGCAAGGGCAAATCCCAAAAGCCCTCCTGGAAAGTCCGGTTCCACTCCCGGCACCACGGGGAAAAGCACCACGGCCAGCACAAAAGCCATGAAGGCCTTGAACGGCCGGGGCACGCTGGGGAAGAAAAACAGGGGTCCCGCCGCTAAAAAAGCGCTGGCCCGTACGAAGATTAAGATGAAGGTTGCTGCCGCTTCATAGTTGAGCAATCTGGCTCTCTCCTTACCCCGTGAGGTTGGGCAGGTGGTTGAAAAGCCGCGTGGTGTAACTGGTCATCAGCCGGACCATCCACGGAGCGGTGATGGCCAGTGTCAGGAAGACGGCAATGATCTTGGGCACGAAGGTCAGGGACTGCTCCTGCACCTGGGTGGTGGCCTGAAGGATGCTGATTACCAGCCCCACCAGCAGCGACACCGCCAGGGTGGGCAGGGACAGGATCAGGATCATCATCAGCGCTTCCCGGGCGATTTGGGTGACAAGGGTATCGGTCACAGCGTTTTCCCCCTACGGTTATCGGTTTACCACCGTTTTGCTAACCTCTCTGAGTTATCCCCACTTTCCAACCTGGCCTGCTCTGGCCCTCGCTCGTTTTAACTTCTAATGAAAGCTTTCCACCAGGGACCGGACCACCAGGTACCAGCCGTCCACCATCACAAAAAGCAGCAGCTTGAAGGGCAGCGAGATCATTACTGGGGGCAGCATGAACATGCCCATGGACATCAGGGCGCTGGCCACCACCATATCGATGACCAGGAAGGGCACGTACAAAAGAAAGCCTATTTGAAAGGCGGTTTTTAATTCGCTAATTACGAAAGCCGGAATGACCACCGTTAAGGGCAGGTCGTCGGCATTCCGGGGCCGGGGCATTTTGGCCAGGCTTACGAACAGGGCCAGGTCCTTCTCCCGGGTTTGTTTGAGCATAAATGTCTTCAGCGGTTTGGCCGCGGCCTCAAAGGCCTGCTCCTGAGTCAACTGGTTGTTTAAATAGGGCTGCAGGGCCTCCCGGTTAATTTCCTGAAAGGTAGGTGTCATCACAAAAAACGTCAGGAACAGGGACAGGCCGATGATCACCTGGTTGGGCGGCGTTTGCGGTATGCCCAGGGCTCCCCGCAGGATGGACAGGACCACCACAATGCGGGTAAAGCTGGTGACCATGATCAGGAGGCCCGGGGCCAGGGCCAGCACCGTGAGCAGAACCAGCAGCTTGACGCTGTCCACCACCTGGGCCGGGTTGTCCGTGGGGGTGACCCGCAGGTCGATGCCCGGCAGGGGCTGCGCCTGGGCTGCTGCTGGGAACAATATAAGGGCCAGCAGGAACACCAGGGCCGGCAGGCTGTAAGGCCAGGCGGGGCGTTTCGCCGGCAACAACCGGCTGAACCCGGCTATCGTCCCGGAAGTCCCGGGAAGGACAACTTCCCGTCCACCCGGTCCGGCCGCCGGAACTACTTCCATCCCCCCGGCGCCGGTGCTGTGTTTTACGCCCGCCCCCTTACCGGTCAATCGGAAGGACGGACCGCGGCTCATGCCAGGCTTTGAGGTCTTGCAGCTATTTCTTTCCGGCAGTGTTTTCATCTTTTTGTTCATCCCGATGGCTTTGATGTCGGTTCAATAAACGCTTTTGCCCGTTATCCGGCGCAGCCGGTTTTTCACCGGTGAACCGTTCCTTCAACCGGTTTATGGCCAGGGATAGATCCTGGCGGAATGAGGCCGGCCGGAGCCCGTCCCCGGCGGGCGTACCGGGAAACGGCAGCACTTCCGGAAGGTGGTCGAATTCCTGCAGCAGGGTCACACCGCTTTCCTGCTGGGCCAGCAGGTAGTAGCGCCGGCCCACCTGCACGAGAGTCAGGGCGGCCTTCGGTCCCAGGGGTACCTGCTCGACCACCCGCATGTGCCGGCCCCGGTTGACGGCCAGGCGGCGGCCCAGCCCGTAGCGCACGGCCAGGTAGGCCAGGCCGGCCACCAGGGGCAGGCTCACGGCCAGCTGCACCACCGCCCAGAACAGGTCGCCGTCGCTCATTGTTTTTCCCCACCCGGCCGTGATTTTCGTATTTCATGGATGCTTTCAATACGGACGCCAAAGTTGCCGCCCAGGACCACCACTTCCCCCCGGGCAAAAGGCTGGTCATTGATCAGCACTTCCACCGTATCGCCGGCCGGGCGGTCCAGTTCCACCACCGAGCCTTCGGAGAGGCGCAGTATGTCCCGCACCTTCATGGTTGTGCTTCCCAGTTCCACCGTTATAGTTACCGCTACGTCGGTCAGGTAATCAAGGGATATTTTCAGGCGGTCCATCCCCGCCGGGGCAGTTAGAGGAGGAAAGCTTACTTTTCTAACCGCCGGCTGCCGCCCTTCCATACGCTCAATCATATCTTTAATTTCATCTTCGGTGATCACGGGTACCGCCTGCTTTCATCAATTGTTATTCAGCCGTTCGGGGCATGGCGCCGGCCCGGGCTCATTGCACCAGAAAATCGGTAAAATACAGCCGTTCCACCTTGCCGTGCAGAAGCTGGCTGTTGATGTGGTCGAGAATTTGTTTTTTGATGGCCTCCTGGTTTTGCACCGGGAGCACTTCATCCGCTTTTTTGCTGCGCAAAATGGTCAGCACCGCCTCGGTAAGCATGGGCTGCTTGGCCTTAATTTCCTCAGCCAGCTTTTTATCATGGGGGAACTCCAGTACCACCCGCACCCGCAGGTAGTGGCTGGGACCTTCGTCGGCCAGGTTCAGGACCTTGTCCCCCAGGTCCAGGGTTTCCATGGGGTGCTCTTTGGGCGTGGCCTGCACCGGCCCGGCCAGAGGGCCGAAGAACCAGAGGGCGCCGAAGGTTGCCCCGCCGCCGATAATGACGGCCAGGATCACGATGAGGATGGTGCGGCTGCGTCCACCCCGTTTTTTCTCATTTTCATCGCCAGTTTGTTTTTTTCTGCTGACAGGCATCTGGAAACACCCTTTTTGCGGCTGCCGGTTCTTAATTATGAGTGCCGGCAGCCGGAATTTTTAGCGGCGGCACCCGGCAACCGTGTGTTTGTCGCCGGCCATGAACCGGGTACCGCCGGTGGCTCGATACTGCTGACTCAACTCTTACCGCTTCAGGTTGATCAGTTCCTCCAGCATGGTGTCGGAAACGGTGATAACCCGGGCGCTGGCCTGGTAGCCGCGCTGGGTGGTGATCATGCTGGTGAACTCGTCCGTCAGGTCCACGTTGGACATCTCCAGGTAGCCGGACTCGATGGTGCCGTAACCGGCGGAACCGGGAGTGCCCGGGGTTGCCGTGCCGCTGCTTTCACTGACCACAAACAGGTTTTTATTCACCCTTTGCAAACCGTCCTGGTTGGAAAAGGTATAAAGGTTAATCTGGGCGAAATCCGCATTGGTAACGGTGGCCGTCCCGTCCTCCCATTCCAGCATGTTGCCGTTGCTGTCCGTGCCCGTGATCACCCCGTCATTGCTGATGTTCAGGCTGGCCGCCGGCCCGTTGATCAGTCGGATGGCTCCCGTGTATGTGTTGCCCGGGTTCTTCACGATGCCGGAAGGCAGGCCCAGGTAGGCCGCCGCGTCGCCGCCGATCTCAATCTCCGCGTCGGTGCCTGTATACACAGTCCGCAGCACCAGTCTGTTTTGCGCATCCTTTGAAGCCCTTACACCCACGTTGGCCGTCTGGGCGTTAATCTTGGCGATTATGGTATCCACATCATCGCCGGTGCCGCTGGCACGGGCATACCCGTCGCTAAAATCGGAGTTGGTGCCGGTGAAGGCATCTTTAGGTGCTCCCGAGCTGTTTTTAACGGTAATGGAAAGGCTTACTCCGGGGCCGCAGTCAGTTGTTCTGAAGTTAATTGTATCATCTGTATTCGTATCAGTATAAACCATTTCGACTTTCCCGCCGCCACCTATACCGCCAAATTGTGTTTTAAGCCAGGCAACATCTTGATTGGTAGCATCAGTAATTTTGATATCTTTACTTACAGTTTCACCTGTATACTTATTAGTATAAGTAACTGTGATTACGTCGTTATTTTGAAATCCCAAAGAACTTAGTTTAGTAGTTCCTCCTGATGAAATTTTATAACCTCCACCGGCACTGATATCAGCCTTCTGGGCAGTATCTATGGTGAAATCCGTGCGCTTGCCCAATGGACCGTTCTTGCCGGTTACCTGCAGGACAAGGGTCGTCGTTGGGTTTGTGGTTTCTGTATCCTGGACCCGGCTATATACTTCCGTAGATCTGGCAGCCGTGATGTTTCGCAGTTCCCCTACCAGCCGATAGCCGCTGGAGTTGACCACATAGCCGTCCCGGTCGATATAGAAGACTCCGTCGCGGGTGTAGTATTCCTTGCCATTGCCGGGGTCAATCACCTTGAAGAAACCCTCACCGTTGATGGCCAGGTCCAGGGTGCGGCCGGTGGACTGCATGCCGCCGGGGCTCATGTTGCTGCTGATGCCGGCCAGGGAGACGCCCAGGCCCACCTGGGCCGGGTTGGTAGACGTGCTGGCGCTTTTCAGCGTCTGGTAGAGCACGTCCTGGAAGTTGGCCCGCCCGCTTTTATAGCCTACGGTATTCACGTTGGAGATGTTGTTGCCGATCACATCCATGCGGATCTGGTGATTCTTCATGCCGGCGACGCCGGCGAAAAGAGATCGGATCATTTCAATCCCTCCGGTTTTACAGGTAGCCCTCTTTATAATTACAAAACAGAGGTTGATGGAAAAAGGGTAGCTGTTTTACCATCCCTGCGAACTGGCCTGTTCTCATTAACCATCGCAGGACGAAACATCATACAGCATCTGACGAAATCCCGGTTGAATCTTAGCGCTTCAGCTCAATGGTTTCCCGGAGCACCTCGTCGGAGGTGGTGAAGACCCTGGCGTTGGCTTCGTAGCCGCGCTGGGTGACAATCAGGTTGCCCAGTTCCGTGGCCAGGTCAACATTGGACATCTCCAGGCAGCCGGATTCGATGGTGCCCAGGCCGTCCTTGCCCGGCGTTCCGTCCAGCCTCTCTCCGGCAGGACTTTCTCCACCACCGCCCCCCGTTGCGTTATTGTCGGTATACAGGTTGCCTCCCACCCTGGTCAGGCCGTTGGGGTTGGGGAAGCTGAACAGGCCGATTTGTTTATCATCGCCGGCGGTGCTGCCGTCGCTGTAGGTTACGGAAATTTTCCCCATGTTTGAAACATTTATGGCAGCGATGGGTTTGGATACATCCAGCTGTATTTCACTCCCGCTGTCGTCCACCAGCCTGAGGCCGCTGGAATTGACCAGGTAGCCTTCCTTGTCCACTGAAAAAGAGCCTTCCCTGGTGTAGTAGATCCTTTCTTCCCCACCTTCATCGCTGGTTTTCACCCCGAAAAATCCGTTCCCGTTAATGGCCAGGTCCAGTGACCGGCCGGTTGGCACAAGTGGCCCCTGGTTGAAGTTGTTGAGTACAGCGGCCAGCATTACGCCCGTTCCCATCTGGGAAGGGTTGCTCTGGGCCGTGCCGGCGCGTATGGTTTGGTAAAGGGTATCCTGAAAACTGGCCTGGGACGCTTTGTACCCCGGAGTGTTTATGTTGGCGATGTTGTTGGCCAGAACGTCCATGCGCGTGCGGTGGCTGAGCATACCGGCCAGGCTGGTATATATGGACTGGATCACTTTTATTCTCACCTCACGTATATCCACGGTTATTCCAAGCACTTTTCCGACTTCCGACTTCCGACGACCGACTTCCATTCCACGCCGCCTCCGTCGTTCAGCGGCTGCGCGGCCTCCTTGCGGTCCGGCCGTTACTCGACAATTATTGCCCCGTCAATGTTGGTGAAAACGCGCCCGGATTCGGAGTGGCGATCCAGGGCTGTTACTACCGTGCGGTTTTGCACACTGGTTACCAGTGCCAGGTCATGGTATATAACCAGTGAATTCCTCACCCCCTTGCTGGCGGCCAGGCTCACTGCCCGGCTGATTTTTTCCATGTCGGCTTCATTCAGGGTGATGTTGCGCTCCCGCAGGCGTTTTTCGGCATGGGCTGATAGTTTCAGCTGGCCCCCGTCCATTTCCCGGCGCAGCACTTCCCTGAAAGAGCCCGTTTGGGATGCCTTGTTTTGTTTTTCAGGACGGCCTTCCCGGGAAACCTGGAGAGTTAACGGTGCAGGCAAAAGTCCGTGAATTTTGACGTCCATGTCAACCCCGGATCTCCTTTACCGTATCATAATCATAGGGAGTGCCGTTGATCACCAGTTTGATGCCGTTTTCGTTAATAATGAGCTTTTCCACCGTTCCCTCAACGTCCCAGCCGTCCTCCCCCACCGCCGTCACCTGCTTGCCGACCAGATTGGCAGTCAGCGAAAGCTCCTGTGTCCGCAGCAACACCTCCATGTTCTTGTTGAGGTTCATGATCTGCTCCAGGGCCGTAATTTGCGTCATCTGGGACATGAACTGGTCCTGGTCCATGGGGCTCATGGGGTTCTGGTAGCGCAGCTGAGCCACCAAAATTTGTAAAAAGGCGTCCCTGTCCAGTTCCTTTTTGGCCGGCTGGAATTTGCCCTGCGGATTGTAGTAGATACTGCTTGCTGAATTTACTTCCATCTGTACATCCCACCTTTAAACGAAAAGGTTGATACCACCAGGTAATGGATCTGCCGGCGGTTCTTGCCCGGCACTGCCGCCCGGTCTTTCGCCGGAACCGCTGTGCTGCCGCACATAATTGTATCCCGGCTGCTGGTAATCGCTCTGGGGTGGAGGATCGCCCTGATTTCCCACCGACACCGAAGCGCTCTGCAGGTGCAGGTTCTGGGCGGCCAGGGCCTCGCGCAACTGGGGCAGGGCACTTTCAATGGCGTCCCCGGCGGCGGCGTTGCTGGCCAGGAAGTGGGCGCTCACATCCCCGTGCCGGTAGACCAGGCGGACCATAACCTCACCCAGGTGCTCCGGTTCAAGCTTGAACCAGAGGTGGGTTTGCCCCTCGATATGCCGTGCCACGGCCTGCTGCAGCACCCGTGAGATCAGGCCGGGCATTTGGAGCAGGTTGACGCTTTCCCGGTGGATTATCGGAGCTGAAGGATCACTGAAAGCACCGGTTATTTCTCCACCGCCGGGATTGTCCAACAGATATTGTACACGGTTGTTGCCCGGAGGGATGTCCCTGCTCCCGTTATTGCGAATCATGGCAAGAGATGTCATATTTTGTGTTGTCTCCCGGGACAGCATATTTGGGGGTAGCTCAAGTATCCGGACTTTGCCCGGCACTGCCACGTTCGCCGGGCCACTACTTTGCTCTGCAACCTTAACCGGTACCGGATCACCGGTGACTCCCCGGCTTCCAAGCGTATGTAAGGGCGGGCTTTTCTCCAGCGGCGACTCCCGGGCCACGGTTCCGGCAAACTCTTCACCTGGGCCGGGGTTTTTGTAGCCTCCGCTCTCCGGCCCTGCCGCTCCCGGAGAAACGCCGGTCCATTCCTGCTGCAGGAGCCGGAGCAGTAAGGCTTCCGGCCGGCCGGCCTCCACTGGTCTCGTGTCCGGGATACCAGCGGCCGTTGCATGCGGCCTTATATGGGATGTTTCCGGCGTAGAAGATTTTAACATGTCTTCTGTACCGGGGGGAAGCACACCGGGTAAAGCGCCACTTCCCCCAGCGGCAGCATTTCCCTGCAGGAAGCCCTCTTTTCCGGCTGTACCTGCATCCTGAATGTCCCCCGCTCCATTTTCCTGCAGGTGCTGCAGGAATAATGCCTGCAACAGGTAATGGAGAAGCTCCGCCGCATCGAGGCCCGGGATTGCCGCCAGGAGGGCTGTCCAATCACCGGACATCCCGGTCCCGGGTTTCCCGGCATCTTCTCCTGCCGCCTTCCCGGAGTTATTCAATACAGGTGTGGGTGGTTCGTCGAAGATACTGCCGTGAGACGGCAACAGTGAAATGAGATCGGTAAAAGGCTCCTGAAAAGAGCCGGCATCTGACCCCTGGTTGCCGCCGGTTTCCGTACCGGTGTTTAAATCCCCACCAACTGCGTTTGCAGCGGCTGTACCCTCCCCGGTTATGCCCAGCAGTTGCATTAATAAGGAAAGAAACGTGCTGGAACCGGATGTGCCGGCAGCAATGCCGCCCGGAGAAAATGGCCGTTCCGGCGCCGGCGAGACAAAATTAATTTCCATGATCGTTTCACCTCCTTTTTTTAAAATCTTCCTTCTCCTTTTTCAGCCATCACCTCCCCCGGGTAGCTCAAATACTGCAGCACTTGTCGGCAGTAACCTGCTTTTCACCTGCCGGGTTAAATTATCCCGCAGGTGGCTTGCTGCTTAACTCTGGCGGCACCAGAACAGCCTGAGCCCCTGTTCGTCCGTTTCCTTTTGCTCGGCCCGGTTTGCCTGCAGGATGTGGGCCTGGAGTTGCTTTTCCTTCAGCCTCTGCAAAACCATCCTCTGGCGCCGGGCCTCAAGGGTTTCCATCCGGCGGCGCTCCAGCTTCTCACTGGCCCTGGCCACCGCTTCCTGGCGGCGGTTCCGGTCATTTATGAGCCACTCCCGCCAGAGCAGCAGGTGAAATTCGTTCTCCGGCCGCATTGGCCCCACGCTGCAACCGGCAAAGCTTTCTTCCAGCAGAGAGGTCGTCCTGTTCAGCTCTTCCACCCGGTCCAGGTATTCCCGCTGTGCCCGGGAGTGGGCCAGGATGGCCTGCTCTTCCTTCTGTTCCCTGAACTGCAGCACGGGCTGCAGGCGAAAATGAAATTTGCGCATGCCACACACTCCTTAAGCTTCAGGTGTGTAACAAACGGCACCGAAAGCGGCGGCCATTCTACCGCCGGACGGGCCAATCGTCTAGCCGGGATCCGGTAAGGTCTTCATCGTTTCCTCAAAGCTGCTGTACTCGTGCATGTCCTGGCGTAAAAACTGCACAATGCGGGGATAGACCTTTACCGCGGCGTCAATCTGGGGGTTGGACCCGGCCACGTAGGCGCCTATGTTGATTAAATCCTCCGACTGGCGGTAGGTGGCCAGCAGATCCCGCAGCCGGCCGGCCCGGGCCAGGTGTTCTGCGTCCACTATTTCCGGCATCACCCGGCTGACGCTCTGCAATATGTCAATGGCCGGGTAGTGGTTCCGGGCCACCATTTCCCGGGACAGGACAATATGCCCGTCCAGTATGCCCCGCACCGCATCGGTAATGGGCTCGTTCAGGTCGTCTCCTTCTACCAGCACGGTATAAAAGGCGGTGATGGAACCCGTGGCCCCCATCCCCGAGCGTTCCAGCAACCGGGGCAACAGGGCAAAAACCGAAGGGGTGTAACCGCGGGTGGCCGGGGGTTCGCCGATGGCCAGGCCCACCTCCCGCTGGGCCATGGCAAAACGGGTGATCGAGTCCATGAGAAGCAGTACGTCTTTACCCCGGTCGCGGAAATATTCGGCAATGGCGCTGGCCAGAAAGGCGGCCTTTACCCGCACCAGCGCCGGCTGGTCCGAAGTAGCGGCCACCACCACCGAACGGGCCAGGCCTTCCGGACCCAGGTCCCCTTCAATGAAGTCCCGCACTTCCCGGCCCCGTTCCCCCACCAGGGCGATCACATTCACATCGGCACTGCTGTACCGGGCCACCATGCCCAAAAGCGTGCTCTTGCCCACCCCGCTGCCGGCAAAAATGCCCAGGCGCTGTCCCCGCCCGCAGGTGAGAAAGGCATCGATGGCCCGTACCCCGGTGGAAAATACCTGCGTGATGCGCTGCCTGGACAGGGGGTTGGGCGGGGAGTTGTCCACCGGTACGTAACACTGGTCCGGAGCAGTGAGCTCCCGGCCGTCCATGGGCCGGCCCAGCCCGTCCAGTACCCGCCCCAGGAGGTGTTCTCCCACCGCCACCGACAGGCCCCGGCCCCGGGGCACCACGCTGCAGCCGGGGAAAATACCCCGCAGTTCCCCCAGGGGCATGAGCAGGGTGACATCTTCCCGGAAACCCACCACCTCGGCCACCACCGGTGCTTCGCCGGGCACGTGGATGTCGCAGACTTCACCGATGCGGGCGGCAATGCCCCGCACCTCCACAGTCAGGCCGATGACCCGCACCACCTGCCCGGTGGGGCGCAGCAGTTTGGCCGCCCGCACCCGCCAGCGCCAGCGTTCCAGGTCGATTTGGGGTAAAGCCATCTGCGTTCTCCCCACTTTCCAATCCAGCCTTCAGAAACTATGATGGATCCACCCTCCCTTGGCCGGCGACCTGCAGCCCTGCTTCCCTCAATACTTCCTGCAGTGCTCGCCAGCGGGCATCAAGGGTGGCGTCCACCCTGCCGTCGGCCGTTTCAATGCGGCACCCACCCGGTTCTATGGCCGGGTCGCCTATAATATTCAGGACCGTTCCGGGGGGCAGGGTAAGGAGTATTTCCTTCCGTCTTTCTTCCATCAATTTCTTCTGTTCCGGGTTTACATAAATAACCACCTGTTCCCGTATCCGGGCCACCTCCAGGGCTTCCCGCACTATATTCAGCACTATGGCGGGGTCAATGGTCAACTGGGCGGCCACAATTTTTTCCGCCATTTCCCGGGCCAGGGCCACCATTTCTCCCTCCAGAGCTTCCAGGGTGGCCCGGCGGATTTCTTCGGCCTGCTGCAGTACCTGGCGGGCTTCTTCCCTCAAGGCCTGAGCCCCGGCGGCAGCATCTTCCATGGCTTTGCGGTAACCTTCCCGGTAACCTTCTGCCCACCCTTCCTGCAGCCCTTCTTCCCGGGCTCTGGCGGCCGTTTCCCGGGCCAGCGCCTCCGCTTCGTGCCGTGCCTTTTCCAGTATAGCCGCAGCTTCCCTTTGAGCCGCAGCCAGGATTTCTTCGCTTTTTGCCCGGGTTTCATCCACAGAAACCATTTTCTCCCGGCCGTTCCCGTTGCTCCCGTGGTGTTCGTCCTGGTGCAAAGGCAGTACGGGAAAATCGTAGCGGGGAGCTATAAAGACGGGGTCCCCATCGCAGGATACGCCGCCCCGGATGATCCTAAATAATGATCGCATCCTCCCCACCCCGTGCGATGATAATTTCGCCCGTTTCGTCCAGGCGGCGGATAATCTGCACTATGCGCTGCTGGGCTTCTTCCACATCCCGCAGGCGCACCGGTCCCATGAACTGAATTTCCTCCCGCAGCATGTTGGCCGCCCGGCGGGACATGTTCTTGAAGATGCGCTCGTTGACTTCCTCGTTGGCCCCCCGCATGGCCCTGGCCAGATCCCTGGTATCCACTTCCCGCAGAACCCGCTGGATGGCCGTATCGTGGAGCTTTACGATATCTTCGAAAACAAACATCCTCTTGCGCACCTCGTCGGCCAAGTCGGGATCGGAAATCTCCAGTTCTTCCAGGATGGTTTTTTCGGTGCTGCGGTCCACCCGGTTCAGGATATTGACCAGGGTCTTTACACCGCCCACGATCTGCTCCTGCTGGACTACCACGGAGAGTTTTCTTTCCAGTATTCCTTCCACTTCCTTTATCACTTCCGGAGGCACGCGGTCCATAATGGCTATCCGCCGGGCAATATCGCTCTGCTTTTCCGGTGGAAGGGAGGAAAGAATGAATGCCGCCTGTTCCGGTACCAGATGGGTCAGGATCAGGGCAATAGTTTGAGGATGTTCGTCCCGGATGAAATTGAGCAATTGTTTAGCATCGGTACGGCGAAGATTGTTGAAAGGTATACTCTGAACCTCTGCTAACATTTTTTCAAATATTTCTTCAGCTCGCTGCTGACCAAAAGCCTTTTCCAATATCTCCCGGGCATACTTGGAACCGCCACGTATCAGGTAATTCCGTGCCTCAGTTAACTTAAAGAATTCTATCAGCACCAGTGACTGAATATCTCTGGGTATGTTCTCCAGCATGGAAATTTGCCGCGTAAGCACCTCGATATCATGCTCCGGAAGATGCTTTAGAACCCTGGCCGAGAGGTCGGCTCCCAGTGTAATTAAAATAATAGCCGCTTTTTCTGCGCCGGTTAGTTTTGACTTGTTCATGATGACCTACTCCCTTAACCACAACTTCAATACCTCGGCCACCTGGGCGGGATTACTCCGGGCAAACTCCCGCAGTTCCTGGATTCGCAAGGGCTCCTGTTCAGGTTCATGAGCAGTTTCAGCTAATGATTCATCGCCGGGAACGACATCTGACAGAACCGGCTCCGGTGGTCGCTCCAGCGTGGCTTTCCGCCGCCGGCGGCGCAGGTAAAATACCAGCAGCAGCAAAAGCAGTAGCAGCCCCACCAGAAGTGCGCCTATTTCCAACAGTACCGGCCAGTATTTAAGTAAGCTGGAAAATGGTTTTGGCGCGGTTTCCGGTAACGGCAGCTGGCTTACAGTGTTAAAAGGCATGGCCGAAACGTTAATCTGATCTCCCCGGTTTTGCTGCAGGCCCACTGCTGCCGAAACCATGTCCTGGACCTGCTGCAACTGGGGTGCACTGTAGTTGCCGTTTAAAACCACGGCTACCGAGAGCCGGCGCAGGGTTCCCGGCGCGGCGACCAGGGTTTGCTGCTGGCTGCCCAGCTGATAGTTGGTGATGGTCTGCTGCTTCTGGTACTGGGAATTGCCGCCTGTTAGAGCGGGAACGGTACTTCCTGGCTGAGAACTGGGAGTTCCCGGCACCCCACCGATACCCGTACCCGAGCCGCTTTCGGTAATGGTTTGCTGGCTCAAAGTTTGCCCCGGCTGCACGGTGGTGGTGGTGGTCTGGCGCTGGTCAAAATCCAGGTCGGCCGTAACCATGGCCACTGCCTTGTTCGGTCCCAGGATCCGGGTCAGCATCTGCTGAATGCGGGTCTCCAGTTCCTTTTCGTACTGCCGGCGCACCTGGTATTGATCCATGGACAGGCGGGCCAGCCTGGCCCGCTCGTCGGCCAGGGCCAGGTTGTCGCTTAAGACGTTGCCCTCCATGTCGATGATGTGTACGTTTTCCGGCTTCATTCCCTGGACGCTGCCCACCACCAGATCCATAATGCCCTTTACCTGTTCGGGCTTCAATTCGCCCTTGAGTTTTAAAGCTATCGAAGCAGAAGGTTCCACCTGGTTGTCCAGAAAGAGGCTTTCCCGGGGCAGTACCAGGTGCACCCGGGCCTGTTCCACCTCGTCCAGGCTGGTAATGGTACGGCGCAGCTCCTCCTGCAGCGCCCGCTGGTAATTGACCTGTTGTTCAAAGTCGGTGACACCGAACTTTTGCCGGTCAAAAAGCTCCCACCCGGCCCCCGAATCGGCCAGCACCCCCTTGCTGGCCAGCTGAATTCTGGCGTTGTACACCTGCCCTTCCGGCACGGCGATGGTTTTGCCCTGATCCTCCAGCCGGTAAGGTATTTTCATGTTTTTCAGTTCTTCGGCGATTTTGCCCGCCTGTTTTGGCTCCAGACCGGTGAACAGGGGAGCATATGCAGGTTGGGCGATAAGAACGACCAGGTAAATTACGGTCGCCAGCAGTCCCGCCGCAGCGGTAGCGAAAAGGATCTGCCGGAACCGGGGCAGCGCCTGCCACCGCTCCTTAATGGGGGCCAGGATCGGTTTGGGGTCCATCGACTACAACAGCTCCTTAAACCTGCATGCGCGAAATTTCCTGGTAGGCTTCTACTATTTTATTGCGCACCTCCACAGCCAGGGACATCATTATCCGGGCTTCTTCCATGGCAATGGTCACCTGGTGCAGATCCTGTACCCTGCCGGTGAGGAAGTCGAGGCCCACCCGGTCGGCCCGCACCTGGGCATTATTCACCTCTTCCAGGGCCCGTTCAAGCATCCGGCCGAAACCGGGAGCGCCGGCAGCAGCGTCCGGCTTTGTGGGCTGGCTTACCGTGGGTACCAGGGTTAAGGGGGAAACGGGTAAAATTTGCATCTATGAGTGCCCCTTTCGTTAGCTACATGAATAATTAGCCCCTGCCTATCTCCAGAGCCCTCAAGGCCATGTCCTTGGCCGCGTTCAGAACCGTAACGTTGGCCTCATAGGCCCGGGTGGCTGCAATCATGCTGACCATCTCGTTGGCAATATTGATGTTGGGATAGGCCACATATCCCGTATTGGGGTCGGCCAGGGGATGGGAGGGCTCGTAAGCAAGCCGGGGCGGGGATGGATCCTCCACTACTGCCGCCACGCTCACGCCGGCGGCGTTGAAGGAGGGCCGGCCAGGCAGGGAATCCAGGGCCTGGCGCAGTTTCTCGGCAAACACGGGGACTTTCCGGCGGTAGGCCGGGTTCAGGGGGTCGTTGGGCCTGCCCGCCGTTTGCAGGTTGGCAATATTGTTGGCCGTAATATCCAACCAGAGCCTCGATGCTGTTAAGCCTGAGGCACTAATGCCGAATACATCTAATAGAGGCATCGCCTGTTACCTCCCCCGGATGACATAGGTTAACAGGGACAGGCGGTCGCCCAGAGCCCGGGCGGCGGCCTGGTACGTCAGGGTATTGGCGGCCAGGTTTACCATTTCCTGATCAATGTCCACGTTATTGCCGTTGTAACCCATGGTGGTGCCCTCCTCCTTCACCACCGTGGGTTCCACCCGGGCCAGCGGGACCGGAGCGCCGATATGCCTGGGGTCACTGGTTGCCAGCGGCAGGACGTCCTCCCCCAGCGCCCGCCGCAGTTCCTCCGTAAAGCTCACGAAAGATTTTTTGAATCCCGGCGTATTCACATTGGCCACGTTATGGGCAATTACCCGCTGGTTTAAAGCCGATGCATCCAGCTGCTTTTGCAGCGCCACCAGAATGGGACTGGCAAAAAGATCCAAAAAAACACCTCCCCGAACAAAAAGCCGACCCGAAGGTCGGGAAGCATTGTCGCAACCCGGCTGCCTTAGCGGAAAAATCCGCTGTAGGCCCGTGGCTTTGCGTCCCTCCCTTTCGGTGAAGTTTGCCCCTGGACAATGTACATGCTCAGTGGTTTTTGGTTTTATGTTCCTAACAGTTTTCGGCAACCTTTTCCTTATGAAGAATGAATATTTGACAACGCTGTCAAAATTCCTCCTGTACCGCCAGGAAAAAACAAAAATTTAATCTAAATAGCGATTAATATTAATCATGTGTTACCTGCGTGCCCAGGCTATAACCCTGCGTACCGCCGTGATCACGTCCCGTACGTCCCCGTCACTCATGGCCGGATAAAGGGGCAGGGTGATAATCCGCTCGTACAGCTCTTCTGCGTGGAAACAGTAAAACCCGGAAAGGCTGCAACTGTCCGGGTCCCCCAGCCAGCGGTAGTAGGGATGGCGGTACACGGGGATATAATGTACGTTCACCCCGATGTTCTCCGCCCGCAGGGCTTCGAAGACCTCACGCCGCCCCACTTTTAGAAGATCCAGATTCAGAGCCAGCACGTAAAGGTGCCAGGACGAGCGGCCATACGGCGCCTGGTAGGGGATTTCCACTCCGGGCAGGCCGGCAAAGGCCTCGTCATACATCCGGGCGATCCGGCGCCGCCGCTCCAGGAAACGGTCCAGCTTGCGCAGCTGGCTTAGACCCAGGGCGGCCTGGATATCCGTGAGACGGTAATTGAACCCCACGTCCAGCATTTCATAATACCACGGCCCCTGATCCTCCACCATTAATTCCCTGTCCCGGGTGATTCCATGGTTGCGGAAAAGCAGCAGCCACTGGTACAGTTCACCGGAATTGGTGGTCACCATTCCCCCTTCCCCGGTGGTGATGTGTTTTACCGGGTGAAAGCTGAAGACGGTCATATCGCTCAAGCAGCCGACGGGATGCCCTTTATATTCCGCCCCCAGGGCATGGGCGGCATCTTCGATGACCACGAGATTGTGCTTTTTAGCCAGGGCGTGAATGGCGTCCAGATCGCAGGGCTGTCCGGTGAAATGCACGGGAATGATTGCCTTTGTTTGGGAGGTGATCTTTTTTTCTATTTCTGCCGGGTCGATATTATATGTACGCGGATCTATGTCCGCAAACACGGGCTTCGCCCCCAGGTAGAGGGCGCAGCTGGCGCTGGCCACGAAAGTAATGGGGCTGGTAATCACTTCGTCACCCCTGCCCACACCGGCGGCAAAACAGGCCGCGTGCAGGGCCGCCGTCCCGCTGGAGAAGGCCACGGCATAGCTGGCGCCCACCCGGGCGGCAAATTGCTTTTCGAATTCGGCCAGGGTCGGGCCAGTGGTCAGCCAGTCGCTCCGCAGTACGCGGGTGACGGCCTCGATGTCGTCTTCTTCAATCCACTGCCGGGCATAGGGCAGCATGGTTCCCCGTACGGGTTCACCCCCGGCAATGGCGGGTATTTGTGGATCAAGGTGGTCGGCACGAGTTCCCATGTGCAGGTTATTGCTCCTTTTTCAAGTTTTTTGATAAACTACCGTAAGGACATTATATGCCGGGAAGGCAGAGGCTGGCAAGAACACATTTTCCGTAAGGCTAATTGGGAGCCGGCAGCAATATCAGCATTGCAGTTCAGGTATCAAAAAGCTTAACAAATTCTGCGGGTGAAACAATGATAATACCCTGGAACTCTTCCAGGGCTAAGAGGTGCTCATCTCCGGAAACAATGTATTGAACCCCACCCTCCAACGCGCACTCCAGAACTCTATTATCTTCGGGATCATTTTCTATAACGTTTAACTGGAAATCAGGAGATACCAAAACCGTATTTTCCAGGTCAAGGAATTGCTCTAAAATACCCTGTCTCTCATTGATTGTACCTACCTTATTAAACTTTGGACGCAGCAATACCTCCAGATATAGTCCACAATTCTAACACTTTCTTGACAGTCTTTATCAAATTGGATATATTATACTTACTATGAAAGCCAAAGAAGTAATGGAATTATTACGTATCAGCCGGAGCACCCTCAACAGGCTGCGGTAGGAAAATAAAATCAAAGTAAACGGCTGGACAATTGATGGGATTTACAAAGACATTGCTTCCGCTTTAGATTTTGACAACCGGAAAGATTTTAACGAATTACTTAAAGAGATCCTCAACTACCGGATTGAAAAGGTCATCAT
>DYEX01000060.1 GCA_020725525.1 Desulfovirgula sp. | reverse complement strand
CTTTTTGCGGGCCCGCTCGTTCTTGAGCGCTGTCTGGTCGATATCCGGAGCGGGCGGATTGACGGGATCGGTGAACGTGGCGTCCCCGTCACCGATGGCGCAGTGGGTGATGCCCTCGATGGGATCGCCCATGAGCAGCCGGGCGGTGAGAATGCGGCCGGTCTTGACGATGAGTCCAAGTGACATGCGTATTCCTCCTTCAGGTCTGGGCTGGCGCGAGCCTAAACAGCCCGATGGAACAAGCGTTCCAACGGATACTTACCGGAGACAGCGCGAAGCTGTCGGCGGAAGAAGAGCCGGCTTTTGTTCTTGACTTGAAGATACCTACGGTTTATACTAACCTACGGTTCATGATGGAGTGTGCCCAATGAAAAACGCCAAGCCGAAAGAGCGCAAGATACACGTGGCGCTGCCCGATGAGGTGCACCAGAAGCTGCGGGTGATGTGCGCCCTGGAAGACGTGACCATTCAAGAATATGTTTCAAGACTGATAGCCAAGGATGTGCAAGACGTGGAACTGCCGGTGAAAGCAGCAAATACCAAGCGGGAGAGTCGATATGCCTGACGGATACGGCTCTCATGCAGATTACATGTCGTGGGTGGCTGATGATGCGAAGGTGCGCCAGGAAGCTATCGAAAAGGCGCTGCGAGATGCGTTTGCCGACTTCATAGAAACCCGTCAGGTAGAGGTTATCGTATTCTCGAACGTAAGCGTGCTCGACTTGGCCAAAGCCATCATGCGCCACCCGTCAATTCTCAAGCCACTGGTCGCCGTCTGTAACATCGCAGCGCGGGCCATAGAACGCGACCTGCAAATAAAGAACGTTGATACATACAACCCGAGGTTGACTGAGCAGCAAGCTTCCGCCATAGCAGGGTATATCAAGCCATTTCTTCCTCCCTACATTGAGATCCCAGCTCTATCAAGTCTTGATCGGGTTGCCTTCATAGACAAGGAAATCCGGAAAGGGAAAGGACGATGGGAACGGAGGATCATTGAAACCTTAAACCGATTCAGCTCGGTAAAATTCAAGAAACGCAAGTTCACGGCAAACGGCGAGGAATTCGAGCTTGATGCGGCCACGCCGCACGAGGGACCTGTACGGATAGGAATCGACGTCAAGCGAATCGAGGCGCGCAGGGATATTCACAAGCGTTGTGATGAGATCGTGAACAAGGCCGCCAAACTCAAATCGGTTTTTCCGGAGGCAAAGTTTGCCGCCGTCATTTACTACCCTTTCATCGACGAACACATCAATATCCAGAATAGGCTTTCGTCGGATAACATCGACGCTATTTCATTCGCCTCCGAGTCCAAGGACTCGATAGAGAATGCCGTAAGGATGCTTCTGGCTCGTTTGGGGGTGGCTCGATGAGCCGTAATAACGAACAAAAAAGAACTCGGCACCAGTTGGTTCAGGGTGACGCACGTGACCTCTCGTTCCTTCCAGATGAATCCATTCATCTCGTAGTTACTTCGCCTCCCTATTGGACATTAAAGCGTTACAACGAACACCCGGACCAGTTGGGACACGTCAAGGACTACGAAGATTTCCTTGGTGAATTGGAGAAGGTTTGGCGTGAATGTTTTCGTGTCTTGGTCCCGGGAGGCCGCTTGGTTTGTGTGGTCGGAGACGTCTGCCTTTCCCGACGAGCGTTCGGAAGGCACGTTGTTGTTCCATTGCACGCCGACATCGCCGTCATGTGCCGGAAAATCGGCTTCGACAATCTCAATCCCATCATTTGGCACAAGATAGCCAACGCATCCTTCGAGGTGGAAAACGGGTCCAAGTTCCTTGGAAAACCGTATGAGCCTAACGCGATCATTAAGAACGACATTGAGTTCATTCTGATGCAAAGAAAGCCAGGGGGATACCGAAAACCTACTCAATATCAGCGCGATAAGAGCCGCATGTCGAAAGAAGAGTTTGATGCTTGGTTTCGTCAGTTCTGGAACATCCCAGGAGAATCGACCCGGAAACATCCTGCTCCTTTCCCGTTCGAGTTGGCGTACCGGCTGGTTCGCATGTTCTCATTCGTCGAGGATACCGTCCTGGACCCTTTCTGCGGGACTGGGACGACCATGCTCGCGGCCATGAAAACAGGACGCAATAGCATCGGAATCGAAATCGACTCCAATTACATTGACATTGCCGAGCGACGCCTCCGCCAAGAGGCCAGCGGGCTTTTTGCCGAGTACGAACTCGAAATCAAAAAGTCCGATCCTCCCCTCAAGAAACATGAGAAGTCGGTCAAGCATGCCCGGGCCTGAGCCGTCATGCTGCGGTGGGTAATATCCGCCAGCGCAGGCAGGGCCGGGACGCCCGGAACCCGGCCGCGTTGAGGGGCATCATTCCCAGCCGCATGGGCCGGGTCCGGTCTACCGACAAAAGCAAGCCGGTGTGGTTCAGCCTGCGGCGGTTGAGCAGGAGCGTCTCCACGCGTCTTCGGCGCGGAATGCCCGTGTCCACGTCCATCTCGAAGGATGCGCGGGCCTCGGTCACATAGGCGTCGGTCAGTTCGGCGAGGTTG